>VSOO01000227.1 GCA_009774895.1 Alistipes sp.
GGTGCGTAGGGGACTCGAACCCCTGACCCCGTGCGTGACAGGCACGTATTCTAACCAGCTGAACTAACGCACCGTTTGTTCTTGATTGCGGTTGCAAAGGTAATGCAAATTTCTCGATTTCCAAATTTTCCGGCGCAATTTTCAGTCTTTTTTAAAGAAAGAAAAATGCACGCTGCCGTAATTTCGTGATTGCCAAAAGTATGGGTGGGCTGAAAAATCCTTGTCATCGGAGTGCTCGAAAATGAAGATTCCGCCCTCGCGGAGCAGATTTCCGTCGAGCACGAGCGGCACAACCGTTTCGCTGCCCTGCAAATCGTAGGGTGCGTCGGCAAAGACGAGGTCGAACTGCTTGGAGCAGCTCTTCAGGTAGAGGAAGACATTCGCCTTAACGGGGTAGAAATGTTCGAACCCGAAGCCTCGGGCCGTCTGCCGGATGAAGTTGTAGTGTACGGGATTGATCTCCACGGCCGTCACGCTGCGCGCACCGCGCGAGGCGAATTCGTAGCCGATCGACCCCGTGCCGGCGAAGAGGTCCAGCACGTCGATCTCCTCGAAGTCGAGGAGGTTGTTCAGCACATTGAACAGGTTCTCCTTGGCGAAGTCCGTCGTGGGACGTGCCCGGAGGTTGCGCGGCGGCACGATGGTGCGGCCGCGGTGTTTGCCGCTGATTATTCGCATGTCACTCGTTTGAAATAGCGTTGCAGGAGGCGGCGCAGCCTGTGCGGCTCGTCGCCCTCGACCGCCGCCGCGTAGTGCTCGGCCGGAAACTCGCGCGTCAGCCGTTCTGCGGCGCACAGCAGGTCGGCGTCGCCCGGGGCCTCGATCGCTTCGGCCAGACGCAGCAGCGTGTCGTATACCTTAATATAAAGCAGCGTCCCCGCACGGTAGAACCACACGGTCGGTTCCGTGTATTTGCGCAGCGTGAGCAGCGGGGTGGTGAAAGGTGTCTGCGGGCCGAACTGGCGGCGGACGGTCTCGACTGCCGCCGCGGGAACGGGCATGACGGCCACGATCTGCTGCTGGGGGTCGCTGTGCACGGGCCGCTCGTCCGCACGGCAGGCCATGCCCGCCAGGCGCAGGCAGAGCTCCGCCTGCGCCGCATCGAACTCGTCGCGCGGCAGGAGCAGCGTGCGTGCGGTGTACACCGCGCACTCCTCGGGAATGCCGGCGGAGGGCACCTCCAATGAAAAAGAGTGTCCACTCAACTTGAGCTGAATGGACACCTTATTCCGTCGATCCGGAAGATTAGTCTTCCCAGTTGCCTGCTTCATTGTTGGCGGCTTCCATCGAACCGAACTTCACGCCGGGGTAGCGGTTGAAGTTGTTCGTATCGTCGTCGATCAGGTTGATGATCTCCTGGCGGTAGATCGTCGTGTCGAGGAACATCTTGTAGGGTGCGCGGCACTCGACCACCGGAACCGTGACGTTGCCCGCATTGACCGTGCCGGCCTCCAGCAGGAACTGGCTCTTGTTGTCGGTGCCGGGGATGAAGCGCAGCTCGCGAACCTGCTCGGCGGTGAGCTTGCGGGGGGCGAAGACGGTGTCGATCACGGCCACGTTGAACTTCTCCACGTTGCGGCGGCCGCTCTTCTTGAGCTGTGCCAGAGCCACCGAGTCGTCCTCATCGACGAGTTTGCGCTCCATTTCGAGGGAGTCGTTGAGGATGAAGTGAGCCAGCGAGTCGAAGTCGTCGGTGAAGCGCTGGTATTTGAGTTTGTAGGCGCGCTCGGCGGAGCGGATGTCCTTGATGCGCTCGATGACGGCCGCCTTTTTCTGTTTCATTTCGGATTCGAATTTGATCGGCGTCGAGATTTGGTCGTAAATTACCCATACACAGCCTACGATGACGATCGCAAGGAGAATTTGAAGAATTTTCTTTCCCATTTTCGGATATTTGTTATTAAGTTTGTACAAATTTAAAGTGCACCGAATGCTCAGTACACGTATTGCGACCCAAATTTACGCCAAAATTTGTTACGAAACCACTCCCGCGCAAAAAAAAATCGTAGAAAGGCACGCCGATTAACATGCCGACGAGGAGTGATCGAAGATTTTCGTGATGAA
>VSOO01000228.1 GCA_009774895.1 Alistipes sp.
AAGGACGGAAGGACGGAGGCGGCACGGCGCGTGCGGATAAAAAAACCGGACGAATCGTCCGACTCCGGAGAGCCGCCGTTTCGTCCGGCTGCGGTTGCGGCACCCTGACGGATGCCCTATACAACTGCCCGACAAGCCCGCTTCGCAGCGGGCCGTCCGCTATTTAACTGCTTTTACGATTGCCTCGAAAGCCTGGGGTTCGTTCATCGCCAGGTCGGCCAGCACCTTGCGGTTGAGCTGGAGTCCTTTGGCGTTGATCTTGCCCATGAATTCCGAGTAGGTCATTCCCTGCATGCGGACTGCGGCGTTGATACGCGTGATCCACAGGCTGCGGAATGTCCGCTTTTTGAGCTGGCGGTGCGCATAGGCGTACTGCAAACCCTTCTCGACCGTATTTTTCGCTACGGTCCATACGTTTCCCCTTGAACCAAAGTTACCTTTGGCAAGTTTCAAAACCTTTTTTCTTCTTGCGCGTGACGCAACAGCATTTACTGAACGTGGCATAAACGATAAAGTTTTTGAGGGAGCTGTCAGCGACGTGATTCTCTCACGCTCTTCGGGGCTGATTTACTCCAGTTGATAAAATTACCGCACGTGAATTACTTCACGAGCAGGCTCTTGATTTTGGCCTCGTCGGCCGGCGAAACGATACCCGAATAGCACAGGTTGCGCTTCTGTTTTTTAGTCTTTTTGGTCAGGATGTGACTGTGATAAGCGTGCTGACGCTTGATCTTTCCCGTGCCGGTGAAGGTAAAACGCTTCTTCGCAGCGGCATTAGTTTTCATTTTTGGCATGGATCGTAAAAGTTTAGTTAAACATAGCGTGCAAAGATACGAAAAAAACGGAAACAGCCGCACCCCCGCGGGGAAAAATTGCATCTCCGGGGGCGAAATGTGCGGAAATGCCGCATTGTCCGAGGCGCATAGGGCCCGGCCGGTGCGCTCCGCAGCCCTCCGGATGCGAATGCCCCGCGCAATCGAATATTGCGCGGGGCTTCTCGCGGTTTTTCTTTTGCGGTTTCGTTGGCCGCGGTTTTGCTTGCGGCGGGTCGGTCGGTATGCGGCCGCGGCTGCGGTGCCGAATGTGATCCGGGGGCCGGTGCCGAAGCCGTTCGCAGGTTCGGTTCCGGGCCGTGCGGCGATCTGCTTCGTGCCGCCGCAACGGCAGGGCGGCCCCGTCCATGTTCGCGGTTTCGGACTTCGGCTCGAAGCCGAAGCCGTTTTCGAACTCCGGCTCCGAGCCGGGCTCAGGCTTCGGCTTTCGAGTATTCCGAGAATTCGCAGCCGAAGCGCTCGATGAGCATGTTGTCCATTTCGTCGGCCCGCAGTGCCAGCCCCACGATGCGGTCGCGGATCGTCTCCTCCGACTCCGGCGTGATGTCGGAGAGGTGGATGCGGTAGGCGATGTAGATCTGACGGCCCTCGATTCCGAGCTTGTAGGGCCCGAAATCCTCCGAAAGCATGTAGTCGAGCACGGGTTCGACGTTCTTCTTGGGCAGCAGGTTGATCGGCGACGTGGAGAAAAGGTAGTCGCCGTCGTAGACGAAGATGCGGATCTCCGAGCTTCCCTTGTGGAAAAGCCACGAGTCGCTGCCGTTGCGGGCGAGCACGGGCGCGATGCCCATGCGCTCGATGGCGCTCTCGACGAAAGCGCCGAGCGGCGTCTGCGTGCGCACGTCGAATACTCCGTCGGGGAGTTTCTCTCCGCACGACGGGCAGTACTCGTCCTCGTCGCGGATCAGCGTGTCGCAGCCGGGGCAGAGCACGCCGTACTGCGTGCGGTCGGGTTCGCCGACCGTGTCGAGCAGCTTGCGCAGCGTGGCGACGGGGATGCCGAAGCCCATGTTGTCGGCCTCGGTGAACTTGCTGACGGTGATGCCGACGACCTCGTTGCGGTCGTTGAACATCGGGCCGCCCGAGTTGCCGGGGTTCACCGCGGCGTCGGTCTGGATGTAGTAGCTGCCGTCCATCAGCTGGCGGGGCGACGACACGGTGCCCTCGGTGACCGAGAGCGGCATGCCGTAGGGGTATCCCGCCACGAAGATGCGGCCGCCCACCTCC
>VSOO01000229.1 GCA_009774895.1 Alistipes sp.
CTCCGATGCGAACGTGTAGAGTGCGATCTCCGTGCTGTGGCGGTCGTCGCAGCAGGGCGCGGCGATGTGCACGCCCTCGGGCGAGCAGTCGCCGCCGAGGCAGTGCGTGCAGCAGGCATGCGCCGCCGCGGCTCCGCGCGTCACGCATTCGCACGTGACGGAAGCGTGAGCCGGCGCGACGATCGCAAAGCAATAGATCGCCGCCGTCAGAAGCGCTATGTACCGTTTCAACCGCATTCTCTCCGTCGCCGCCGCAATTATTCGACCAGCTTGCACTCCTCCAGCGTGGCCACCCAGCGCCGGGCGTCGCGCAAGGCCGCATCGTCGCCGATGCCGTAGCGCTCCGTCAGCAGCCGCGCGGCGTCCTCCGCAGCGAACTCCCGGCCCTGCAACTCGTTCCACAGGAACAGGGCCGACTCGTTGAGGGAGATGACCCGGGTCATGTCGGCACCGTAACGGCCCTGCATGATCACCACGTGTTCGCCGGCGATTTCACGCACTTTGTACTGGTCGCGTATTTTCATAAGGTATTCTATAAATGCATTTCGGCAACCGCAAAAATAGGTAAAATTTTCCGGACCGCACAATTTTCCGCCGCGAATATGCACCTCCGCACGCCGCAAGGCCCCGTTTCCGGGCCGATCGGCCCTCCGCCGCCCGGTTCTCCGGGGTGCGGCGCACCGGACCTACGCCCCACCCCGCCGGACCGCATCGGTACGCCGCCGGCCGGGCCGTCCGCGACGCGCGGCGCACGTCGAAGCCGGGCACGGCACGAAGTATTCCGTTTTTTTCCGTATATTTGCGGATATGGAAACACCGCCGTCATCCTCCGGTCCCGACCTGCTCGCGCTGCTCCGAAAATACTGGGGCTACGACGCGTTCCGCCCCATGCAGGAGCGGATCGTGCGCTCGGTGCTGGCCGGACGCGACACGCTGGCCCTCATGCCCACCGGCGGCGGCAAGTCGATCACCTACCAGCTGCCGACGCTGGCGGGCGAGGGGCTGTGCATCGTCGTGACGCCGCTCATCGCCCTCATGAAAGACCAGGTGGACCGCCTGCGCGCACGCCGCATCCCGGCCGTTGCGATCCACTCGGGTCTCTCGGCCCGTCAGATCGACATCGCGCTCGACAACTGCGCCTACGGCGACGTGCGTTTCCTCTACATCGCGCCCGAGCGGCTGGCCACCGAGGCGTTCCGACTGCGCGTGCAGCGCATGAACGTGCGTCTGCTGGCCGTGGACGAGGCGCACTGCATCTCGCAGTGGGGCTACGACTTCCGCCCCGCCTACCTGCGCATCGCCGAGTTGCGCGAACTGCTGCCCGAGGGGGTACCCGTGCTGGCGCTCACGGCCTCGGCCACGCCTGCCGTGGCGGAGGACATCATGCGGCAGCTGAAATTCGAGACCCCGCACCTGCTGCGCAGCGGCTTCGCACGCCCCAATCTGTCATACAGCGTGCGGCGCGTAGAGGACAAGGAGGGGCAGCTGCTGCGCATCGTGCGCAACGTCGCCGGCTCGGGCATCGTCTACATGCGCACGCGCGAGGGCACGCACCAACTGGCCGAGCGGCTCTGCGCCGAGGGCATCGCGGCCGCGGCCTACCACGGCGGCCTGGGGCACGCCGAGCGCAGCGCACGGCAGGAGGAGTGGCTCGCGGGCAAGGTCCGCGTGATGGTGGCCACCAACGCCTTCGGCATGGGCATCGACAAACCCGACGTGCGCTTCGTCGTACACTACGCGCCGTGCGACTCGCTCGAAAGCTACTACCAGGAGGCCGGGCGCGCAGGGCGCGACGGCATGCGCAGCTATGCCGTGCTGCTGGTCGCCCCCGACGACGAGCAACGCATCCTCCGGCGCTTCGACCGCGAATTCCCGCCGCTGGAGCAGGTGCGCACCATCTACGAGAAAGTCTGCTCCTACCTTCGGATCGGCATCGGCGACGGCGCCGACACGGCCTCGCTCTTCAACATCCACGACTTCTGCGCCCGCGAACGGCTCTATCCGGGCACGGTGCAGAGCGCCCTGCGGCTCCTCCAGC
>VSOO01000023.1 GCA_009774895.1 Alistipes sp.
ATTGTCGGCAATAAGCAGTACGGCGGTGTGCGTCAGTACATCCCGCTGAAGATGAATGCCGCGAACGTGATGCCCATCATCTTCGCGCAGGCTCTGATGTTTATTCCGGCGCTCTTCACCGGTACGGCTTTCGCTGCTGCCTTCAGCTCGATGACCGGATTCTGGTACAATTTCACGCTGGCAGTGCTGGTAATCGCGTTCACCTATTTCTACACCGCGATTATCATCAATCCTCAAATGATGGCCGATGACATGAAACGCAACGGCGGCTTTATCCCGGGTGTCAAGCCGGGCAAGCAGACCGTGAACTACATCGACACCATCATGACGCGCATCACGCTTCCCGGTTCGATCTTCCTGGCCATCGTGGCGATTCTGCCCGCGCTGGCGATGAAGTTCCTGGGCATTCAGCAGGCGTTCGCCTACTTCTACGGAGGTACGTCGCTGCTGATCATGGTCGGCGTGGTGCTCGACACTCTGAAGCAGATCGAGAGCTACCTGCTGATGCGTCACTACGACGGTCTGATGAAGACCGGCCGTATTCAGGGTCGTCATTAGTGGATTTTCAGAAGAGAGTCGAATGATATACTTGAAAACTGACGAGGAGATCGAACTGCTCCGTGAGAACAACCTCCTGGTGAGCAAGACCCTGGCCGAAGTGGGTCGCCACATTCGGCCGGGTGTCACCACCCGGGAGTTGGACACGCTGGCTGAGACTTTCATCCGCGACCACGGAGCCGTTCCGGCCTTCCTCGGGTATCAGGGATTTCCCGCCTCGTTGTGCATTTCGGTCAATGAGCAGGTAGTTCACGGTATTCCGTCTTCGAAGTGCGTCCTGAAGGAGGGCGACATCGTTTCGGTCGATTGCGGTACGTTCATGAAGGGGTTTGTTGGTGATTCGGCATATACGTTTGCCGTGGGAGAGGTCGGCGCCGAGGCGCGACAGCTCATGGAGGTCACCAAAGAGGCTCTTTATAAAGGTACGGCGCAGGCCAAGGCCGGGAATCGCGTAGGCGATGTTTCGGCGGCCGTGCAGGAGTATGCCGAAAGTTTCGGCTACGGAGTCGTGCGCGAGTTGGAAGGACACGGTTTGGGTCGTAAGATGCACGAGGACCCGGGTGTTCCCAACTACGGAGCACGAGGCAGAGGACCGCTGCTCCGCGAGGGCATGGTCATCTGCATCGAACCCATGATCAACATGGGGACCAAGGCGGTGGTTTTCGAACGCGACGGCTGGACCGTTCGTACGAAGGATCGCAAACCCTCGGCGCACTACGAGTTCGCCGTGGCGGTCCGCAGGAACGGACCCGACGTGCTGACGGATTTCAGTATCATCGAAAACGCATTAAAAAATTAAGACTCTATGGCTAAACAGGCTGCTATCGAACGGGACGGTACGATCATCGAGGCGTTGTCCAATGCCATGTTCCGCGTGGAACTGGACAACGGCCACGTGCTCACGGCCCATATCTCGGGCAAGATGCGGATGCACTACATCAAGATCCTGCCCGGAGATAAAGTGAAAGTGGAAATGACCCCTTACGACCTGACGAAGGGCCGCATTTCCTTCCGTTACAAATAACATTAGATTGCTTGAAAATCATGAAAGTAAAAGCATCAATCAAGAAGAGAAGCGAGGATTGCAAGATCGTGAAGCGTAAGGGCAAACTTTACGTGATCTGCAAGAAGAACCCCAAGTTCAAAATGCGCCAGGGCTAATGTTCAAACGAGTAATTAAAGAAGAAAAAGAGAATTTATGGCACGTATAGTCGGTGTAGATTTACCCAAAAACAAGAGAGGCGAGATCGGCCTTACCTACATCTATGGTATCGGCCGTTCGACGGCTCGCAAGATTCTCGAGGCCGCAGGCATCAGCTACGACCTCAAAGTACAGGACTGGTCCGACGATCAGATCGGCGCCATCCGTTCGACGATCGCCGAGATGGGCATCAAGGTCGAGGGCGAGTGCCGTTCGGTCGTACAGCTCAACATCAAGCGACTGATGGATATCGGCTGCTACCGCGGCATCCGTCACCGTCTGGGCCTGCCGGTTCGCGGTCAGAGCACCAAGAACAACGCCCGTACCCGCAAGGGCCGCAAGAAGACGGTCGCTAACAAGAAAAAGGCAACTAAGTAATCGTAGAGAGTTATGGCAAAGAAAACAGGAACAGTTAAGAAGAAGGTTGTCAAGGTGGGTGCCGTGGGTATGGCCTATGTTCACTCGACTTTCAACAACGTGATCATCACCATCACCAACGAGTCGGGCGACGTGATCAGCTGGTCGTCGGCCGGTAAGATGGGTTTCCGCGGTTCGAAGAAGAACACTCCCTACGCTGCGCAGACGTCGGCTGCCGACTGTGCGAAGGTGGCCTATGACATGGGCCTGCGCAAGGTGAAGGTATACGTGAAGGGTCCGGGTGCGGGTCGCGAGTCGGCCGTGCGTACGATCCACGGTGCCGGCATCGAGGTGATGGAGATCATCGACGTGACGCCGCTGCCGCACAACGGCTGCCGCGCTCCCAACCGCCGTCGCGTATAATTTCTCAGGTGACGATTACTTATTCGAACGTTTTCGATACGCCGGGCGCAGGGACGGACTTGTGCGTGTCCTGCCCGGGAGAGAAGACGTCAGCAAAAAAGCAAAGGTTTTTTTAACAAGCTAAAAACAATGGGAAAATACATAGGACCAAAATCGAAAATCGCCCGTAAGTTCGGCGAAGCTATTTACGGTGCGGATAAGGTGCTTGAGAAGCGTAACTATCCTCCCGGACAGCACGGTCTGATGCGCAAGCGCAAGAAGGTGTCGGAGTACGGTACGCAGCTGAGCGAGAAGCAGAAGGCGAAGTACACCTACGGTCTGCTGGAGAAGCAGTTCGCACGTACCTACGAGCAGGCTGCCCGCATGGGCGGCATCACGGGTGAGAACCTGCTGAAACTGCTTGAGTGCCGTCTGGACAACGTGGTATACCGTCTGGGCATCGCCCCGACGCGCGCCGCAGCCCGCCAGCTGGTGTCGCACCGCCACATTTGCGTGAACGGCAGCGTGGTGAACATTCCGTCGTACTCGCTGCGTGCGGGCGACGTGGTGTCGGTACGCGAGAAGTCGAAGAGTCTGGAGGTGATCACGGCAGCGCTCGCCGGCAGTGCGCGCAGCCGCTACGCATGGCTCGAATGGGACGGCGCTACGATGAGCGGCAAGTTCCTGCAGAAACCCGAACGTGAGGAGATTCCCGAAAACATCAAAGAGCAGCTGATCGTCGAGTTGTACTCTAAGTAGTGAACACAAATTCAAGTAATATTATGGCAATATTAGCATTCCAGAAACCTGAAAAGGTTATTATGCTTGAGTCCTCTTCGTCGTTCGGAAAGTTCGAGTTCCGACCGCTGGAGCCGGGCTTCGGCATGACCGTCGGTAATGCCTTGCGCCGCATTCTGCTCTCCTCGCTGGAGGGTTATGCGATTACGACCGTCAAGGTGGCCGGTGTTGATCACGAGTTCGCCGCCGTCCCCGGCGTGATGGAAGGTATGATCGATATCATCCTTAATCTTAAGCAGGTTCGTTTTATCCGTACCGTTGATAACCAGGATGCCGAGAAGGTGTCGGTGAACGTTGCGGGTGTCACGGAGCTTACTGCCGGATATATCTCGAATTACCTCTCGTTCTTCAAGGTGCTGAATCCCGATCTGGTCATCGCCCACCTCGCGCCCGGCACCAAAATGCAGATCACGCTGACGATCGGCAAAGGCCGCGGCTACGTGCCCGCCGAGGAGAATACTCCGGCGGAGTGCGAATTCGGCACCCTTCCGATCGACTCGATCTTCACGCCGATCAAAAACGTGAAGTACTCGATCGAGAACTACCGCGTGGAGCAGAAGACCGACTACGAGAAATTGAATTTGGAGATCACTACCGACGGGTCGATTCACCCGAAGGAGGCGCTGAAGGAGGCTGCGAAGATTCTGATCCAGCACTTCATGCTCTTCTCGGACGAAAAGATCACCGTCAATATGGAGGACAACAACGGAGCCGAGGAGTTCGACGAGGATGTGCTTCACATGCGTCAGCTGCTGAAGACGAAGCTTTCGGACCAGGATCTGAGCGTGCGCGCCCTGAACTGCCTGAAAGCCGCCGATGTCGATACGGTGGGCGACCTGGTGAAACTGAACCGCACCGACCTGCTGAAATTCCGCAATTTCGGCAAGAAGTCGCTGACGGAGCTGGATGAACTGCTCACGTCGCTCAACCTGAAGTTCGGTATGGACGTATCTATCTACAAACTTGATAAAGATTAACTATGAGACACAATAAGAATTATAACCACCTTGGCAGACAGGCGGGCCACCGCAAGGCGCTGATGTCGAACATGGCATCGTCGCTGATTCTGCACAAGCGTATCGAGACCACCGTTGCCAAGGCCAAGGCCGTTCAGCGTTTCATCGAGCCGTTGGTAACCAAGTCGAAGGAGGATACTACGCACCAGCGCCGCGTGGTCTTCTCGTACCTCAAGCAGAAGGAGGCCGTGACGGAGCTGTTCCGCACGATCGCGCCGAAGATCGCCGAGCGTCCGGGCGGTTACACCCGCATTCTGAAGACGGGCTTCCGTCTGGGCGATGCTGCCGACATGTGCATCATCGAGTTCGTCGATTTCAACGAGGCCTACACCCTGGGTGTGGTTCCCGCGGCCGAGGCTGCGAAGCCCAAGACCCGTCGTTCGCGCAAGTCGTCGGCTAAGAACGTGGATGCCGTAGAGGACGCCACGGTAGTCGAGACCAAGGCCAAGAGCGCGCCGAAAGCAGCTCCGAAGGCTGCCAAGGTTGCCGCTCCGAAAGTTGCGAAGAAGACCAACGTAGGTAAGAAGATGTAATTCCGATTACGGAAACATGAACCGGGTCCGGACGACTCCCGAAAGGGGGCCGTCCGGATTTTTTTTGTGTGGCGGAGAGGGGGTGAGAGGGGTAGAGGGCGCGTGTGTCTGTGCTTGTGAGTGGGTGTGGGAGTGTGTTTGTGGGTTTGCGTGTCGGTGTGCGTCGCAGGTGTATAAGGCTGCATGTGGGTGTGCGCAGAGAAGATAACGGTGGAAATTGTCGAGGTGTCGGAAAGATGATCGTAGTATGCCGGCGGGAGCGAGATGAATGATGAACGTGGTCAGTGCAGGAGAATGACGAGTGCCCGTCGGATTGCCGAAAGGATAATGCGGGTGGGGAGGTCGAAGGAATGCAGAGGGAGATGCGGATGGGGAGACGGATGGGGAGCGATAAAGACGGAGCGCGCCGGCAGGTCGGACCGGAGGTGTGCGGTTACGGGCGGAAAAAGGAAAACCCCGGAACGGACTTCGAAGCGAAGCCTGTTCCGGGATTCTGTTTACCGGGGCCGAAACATGAAAGTTTCGTCCTCTTTTTCGGCCGCGGGGCGGCCGGGGGATTCGGAGGCTATTTCACCCGCTCGAAAAGCATGGTGTCGAACTCCTCGCAGACGCTGCCTTCGTAGGTCTCCTTGGTGTACTGCGTGGCTTTCATCCGGGTCTCGGTGAGCTCCTCGATGGTCCACGTGCAGTCGAAAGTCTCGCCGTCGTCTGTCGTGCAGGTCATTTGCAGCCGGTTGCCGGACTGCGTGTAACGGATGTCGATCGACCATCCCTCGCCGCGGGCGGTGGCGGTGCCCCCTTCGTTGAACGTAAAGAGCGACTCTTCGTCCACGACTTCGTCCCACTGGTCGGATTTCTGGCCGTCTTCCAGTTCGTAGCCGTAGGTGCGGGTCTGTTGCCAGGTGCCGTAGAGCTGCGACAGGTCGGTCTCGTTTTCATGTCCGTTGTCCGAGCATGCGCCGAACGAAACAGCTGCGAAAAGTGCGGTTGCGTAGATCAGGAATTTTTTCATATCGGTAATGGTTTAGGGTTTTCGTGTGTTGGGCGGCGGTGGTGTTTCCGGCGCCGGGCATCAGCCGTTGATGCGGTAGGCTTTCTGCACGCCCTTGATTTTCAGTATGGCGTGAATGAGCGTATCGACCATTCCCTTGCCCGGCACCTCCACGCTGACGGTGCCCGTGGCCGTGCCGCCCGACGAGGCGAAGCTGATCGAGCGGATGTTGAGTTTCAGGTCGCGGCTGATGACCTCCGTGATGCGGTTGCCGATGCCCGTGGAGTCGGTGGCGACGATGCGGATCGTCGTGCGGAACGCTCCCTCGGTCTCCGCGCGCCAGCGCGCCTCGATCAGCCGGTAGGGGTAGTTCTCGCGCATGCGGCGGGCGTTGGGGCAGTCGGTGCGGTGGATGGTGATGCCCGAATTGATGGTGACGAAGCCGAAGATGTCGTCGCCGTGAATCGGGTTGCAGCAGCGGGCCAGCTTGTACTCTATGTGTCCGATGCGGTCGTCGATCACCAGGGCGTCGCTGCTGCGCGCCGTTTGCCCGGCACGTGCCGCCGCAGCCTCCGCCTTCCGTTGGTCCGCCTCGGCAGCCGCAGCGCGGCGCTCCTCCTCCGCGGCGCCCGAGAGGATGCGGAGCAGCAGCTCCTTGATCGTGCTCATCTCGATCTTGTGCGTGGCGATCATGGCGTAAAGCTCGGTGCCGGTGCGCAGCTTGTAGTGCTTGACCAGGCTGGCCACCGCCTCGTCGATCGTGAAGTCGAGTTTCCAGTTGCGGATCTTGCGCTCCAACTCCTCGCGGCCCATGCGGGCGTGCTTGGCCTGCTCCTCGCGCAGAAACGCCTTGATGCGGTTGCGTGCCTTGGTCGTGGTCACGAAACCGAGCCAGTCGGCCTTGGGCGTCTGGTTCTTCTGGGTCTGTATCTCCACGATGTCGCCGTTGCGCAGCACGTCGCGGATCGATGCGGCCCGGTTGTTCACCCGGCCGCCGACGCACGTGGAGCCCAGGCCCGAGTGGATGTCGAACGCGAAGTCGAGCAGCGTGGCCCCCTCGGGGAGTTTGCGCAGGTCGCCCGTGGGGGTGAAGACGAAGACCTCGCCCGATGCGGGGCGTGCGTCGAAACGGCGGGCCAGGGCTTCGGGCTGCTGCTCGATCAGCTCGCGCAGCCGGCCGAGCCACTCCTCGCTCGTGCGGCCGCCCTGATTGACCCCCTTGTAGCGCCAGTGCGCGGCGATGCCGCGTTCGGCCACGGCGTCCATGCGCTCGGTGCGGATCTGCACCTCGACCCAGCGGCCGTCGGCCGCCACGGTGGTGTGGAGCGACTCGTAGCCGTTGGATTTGGGGATCGACACCCAGTCGCGCATGCGCTTGGGGTTGGGTGTGTAGAAGTCGGTCACCACCGAATAGGCGGTCCAGCACTGCTGTTTCTCCAGCTCGGGCGGACAGTCGATGATGATGCGGATGGCGAATATGTCGTACACGCCCTCGAACGGCACATGCTGCTTGCGCATCTTGTTCCAGATCGAAAATACCGATTTGGTGCGGCTTTTGACGTGGTAGCGGATGCCGAGGCGGTCGAGCCGCTCGGTGATCGGCACGAGGAAGCGTGCGATGAAGGCGCGCCGCTCCTCCTCGCTTTCGCGCAGCTTTTCGGTGATGTGCGCCCAGTCCTGCGGTTCGAGGTAGCGGAGGGCGATGTCCTCCAGTTCGCTCTTGACGTTGTAGAGTCCCAGCTTGTGGGCGATCTGGGCGTAGAGGTTCAGCGACTCCCAGCTCTTCTTGCGCCACTTCTCGCGCGGGAAGATGGCCAGCGAACGCATGACTTCGAGCCGGTCCGCGAGTTTGATGAGGATCACGCGCGGGTCCTCGGAGTAGGCCACCAGCAGGTCGCGGAAATTGTCGGCCTGCTTGCTGTCGGTCTTGAGCTTGGTTTCGGAGATGTTGCACAGCCCCACGGTGATGCCCGTGACCGCGGTGCCGAAGCGCTGCCCGATCCGGTCGGTGAGGGCGAGGAATTCGGCTTCCGGAAGCTCCTTGTGGGCGATGCGCACGGTGTCGTGGAGCAGCGCCGCGATGGTCGAGTTGTGTCCGAGGCCGATTTCGCCCAGTACGATGGCCGCCACGGCCGCCGCATGGTCGAGCAGCGGCGTGCCGTCGTAGCGCGTGCGGCCTTCCAGCTGTTCGTCCGCGAAGGCGAGGGCCTCCTCGGCGAGCGCGAAGTCCTGTTCCGAAAGGTGGGTACGCATCAGCGTGCGGAGGGTGTCGTATCGTGCGGAATCCATGGTGTCGGCGGCTTTGAATCGTAGGAATACAAAGATACGAAAAGTCGGGCGCAGAAACAAACGAAGTTTGATTATGCCGAGACGAAGTATCTAAGGCGAAGTCAAAGGTACGAATAAGCGAGGGCAAAAGCAAGTTTGCTTGCATTTTGCCGAGCGGGAGTATCTAAGGCGAAGCCAGAGATTCGGAAAATTTCGGGAAAACGACCGTCTGCGGCCCCTGCATGCGCCGTTCGGCTCTAAAAGACTCGTGAAGATGAGAAAAGAGTATGTTTCGACCCCCGGCGAGGAGTGCGCCAATGCCGTGACGCACGGTGTGATGGCCCTCGCCGCACTGCCGGCGCTGCCCTTCGCCGCGGTGTGGACCTACGGGCATGCGCCTGCGGACCGCGTGGCCGCGGCGGCGGCCGTGAGCCTCTTCGTGATTTCCATGTTCCTGATGTTCCTCGCCTCCACGCTCTACCATGCGATGGAGCCGCAGTCGCGGCACAAACGCGTATTCCGCGTGCTGGACCACATCGGCATCTACGTGGCCATCGCCGGAAGCTATACCCCCGTGGCGCTCGTGGTGCTCGGAGGGTGGCAGGGGGTGCTGGTGACGGCGTTGCAGTGGGTGGCGGTGCTCCTGGGCATACTCTGCAAGACGCTGTCGCGCCGCGAACGGCCCGCGCTGAGCCTGACGGTTTATCTGGTCATGGGGTGGTCGATCCTGCTCTTCTTTCCGCTCTTTCTGCGCCATGCCTCCGCGCCCCTGATCGTGCTGATCGCCGCGGGCGGCGTGTGTTACACGCTGGGAGCCTGGGTCTATGCCGTGCAGGGATTCCGCTACCACCACATGGTGTGGCACCTGATGATCGACCTCGCGGTCGCGGCCCACTTCGCGGGGATCGTCTTCTTCCTCTACTGAATGCGGCGCACGACGTAGATGCGGTCGTCGGGCAGGGCGTATGTCCGGCGCTCCTCGGCGGTGAAGCGGGCCGCATAGTCGATGTCGGCCGCCTCGAAGCCCGCGGCGCGCAGCCGGTCGGCATAGTCGGCGCCGTAGATGCGCCGGTGGTCGTACTGGCCGAAGATGCGCGTTCGCTCCTCGGGGGCGGTGACCGTGTCGTCCTCGTACGTATGCGTGCGATTGCGCTCCACGGGCGAGAGGAGGATGCCCCAGCCGCCCGGACGCAGGATGCGGTGCAGCTCGCGCAGCGCGAGGCGGTCGTCGGCCACGTGTTCGAGCAGGTGGTTGCAGATCAGGACGTCGAACGACGCGTCGGGCAGCGGGATGCGCTGCACGTCGAAATGCAGGTCGGCGAGCGGACTTTCGAGGTCGGCCGTGACGTAGCGATCGGCGCATGCGGCGTAGCAGGGCTTCAGCCGGCGCATGAGGCATGCCTCGGGGGCGATGTGCAGCAGGCGGGGGCGCGTGGTGCAGAGGTCGGTTTCGCGCGTGAGGTAGAGCCACAGCAGGCGGTGGCGTTCGAGCGCGAGACAGCGCGGACAGAGGGCATTGGGGCGCGTCGCGACGTAGCCGTAGGGCAGGAAGCGGCGGAAGCGGCCGCCGCACACGGGGCACGCCACGCCCCGGCCCCGCAGCAGGAGCGCGACCAGGGGCATGCACCATCGGACGAGGCGCTGGAGCAGCGGACGCGGCACATGGTTGAGCGTCCAGCGGATCAGTCGTTTCATGGCGCTACGGTTCCAGGATTTTTTTCACCTCCTCCTCGGTCCGGAGCAGCTTCTTCCGGCACAGGGCGATCATCTCGGTGGCGCGCCGCACCTCGGCGGCCAGCGTGTCCACCTCCATCTCTTCGTTGCGGAAGCGTGCGAGGATGCGTTCGATCTCGGCCGACGCTTCGCTGTAACTGATTTCCTTTTTAGCCATAGTTCGTTTTCTTCTTCAGTCGGTTGGTGTATCGGCACGGTCGGTGCCGTTCGGTGCGGGGTGCGCGTGCGGCCGCTTCGCTTCGGCGCGGATCGTGCCGTCGGCCAGCTCGATGTCGAGGCGGTCGCCCGGGCCGACCGCGGCGGCCGACCGCACGGTTTTGCCGCCGCAGCGTACCAGGGCGAAGCCGAGGCGCAGGATGCGCTGCGGCGAGCGGCTTTCGGCCAGCTCGGCCGCCGTGTCGAGGCGTGCGGCCCGTTGCGCGAGGAACTCCCGCACGGCCTCCGGCAGCCGGGCGGCCAGGTGGTCGAGGTGCGCGGCGTGGTGTGCGGCGGCAGCGGCCGAGAGCCGCGCCAGGTCGCCCCGGTGCCGTCCGAGGGTCTGTTCGCAGGTGCGCAGGATGCCCACCGTGGCGTCGTGGAGCCGCTGCGCCGCCTCGGCGAGGCGTGCGTCGGCTTGGGCCGTCCGTTCGACGAGCCATCCGGCGACGGCCGTCGGGGTCTTGAGCGCCGTGTGCGCCACCATGTCGGCGACGCTCGTATCCTTGTCGTGGCCGATGCCCGTGATGACGGGCAGCGGAAACTGGGCGACGTAGGAGCAGAGGCGGTAGGCGTTGAAGCAGTTCAGGTCGCTCGCCGAGCCGCCGCCGCGGATGATGACCACGGCATCGTATGCGTCGGCCGCGTCGGCCACGGCGCAGAGCGCCCCGATGATCGACTCCTCGGCCGCCGCGCCCTGCATGAAAGCGTCGAAAAGGGTGTGTCCGATGCGGTAGGGGCTCTTCTCTATCTCCTTGCGGAAGTCGCGGTATCCGGCGGCCTGGGCGCTCGATACCACGGCTACGCGTTGCACCACGGGCGGCATGAAAGTCTCGCGGTTCATGTCCCACACGCCGTCCGCCTGCAACCGGCGGATCGTCTCCTGCCGCTGGCGCTCCATGTCGCCCAGGGTGTAGGCGGGGTCGATGTCGTCGATGCGGAGCGAGAAGCCGTAGAGTTCGTGGTAGGTGACGGCCGCCCGCACGAGGATGCGGATGCCGGCGGCCAGGCGCTGCCCGGTCTCCGCCTCGAAGCGGGCCGCGAGGGCCGGAAAGGCCGAACGCCACACCACGGCCCGCGCCTGGGCGGTCGGCACGCCGTTCGCGCCGCCCTTCTCGACCAGCTCCATGTAGCAGTGGCCCGAATAATTGACCTTGATTTCGGCGATCTCGGCGCTGACCCACACGGGCAGCGGAAACCGCTCGTCGAGCGCGTGGCGCACGAGGCGCTGCAATTCGGATAGGGAGAGCGTTTGTCGCATACCGGACAAAGATACTCTTTTCGCCGTCCATCTGCAACCGGGGCTCGCGGGAATCCGTTTTTTTCTCGTTGGCGGCTGCGGGCTGCGGCGGTCGGGCGGGAGCGGTGTCAGGCGTTTCCGGCTGTATTTCCGCCTGATGCGTGCGGCCCGGGCGTACTCGACGGCGGGGGAGGCGGCACGGTCGTGCGGCTCAGCGCAGAATCAGCTCCGTTTCGTGCGGCAGGGTTTTGCCCTCGGGGAGTTCGATGTGCAGCACGCCGCCGCTTTCGACCGGGAGGCCGTTGCAGGTCGCGGGCTGCCAGGCGGGCGCCTGCTCCATGGCTTTCAGCACGCGGCGGCGCAGGCGTCCGTCGGTGGATTCGAGCACGCGGTCGGCGACCGTGCGGCCTTCGGGGGTGATGCGGTAGCGCACGACGACGCGGGCGGCGGGCTGGCGGTCGTTCCACTCCGTGCGTGCGGCGATGTAGTCGCGGAACGAGCCCTCCGGAAATACGGCGTCGCGGTCGTGGTGCAACGTGACGAGCAGCACGCCGTGCGCGGCCTCCGGGCCGTAGCGGGCGATGGTCTCCTCGTCGGCCGGGAGTTGCTCGACCCGCTCGATCCGCTCGGGCGGGATGGAGCCGATGTCGGCGCACCGCGTGCCGTTCACGATGCAGAGCGGCTCCTGGGCCCGTGCGACGAGGGTCCAGGCGAGCAGAAGCGGAAGCAGGAAACGTTTCATGGGGTGTATCTTATTGCCGGTGTGGGTGCGTGCGTCGGGAGTCTTCGCAAGCGGCCGCGGACTCCGACGGGGCGGGATCCGGGCGGATTCGCGGTTTATCGCTCCCGGCGGTGCGGTCTCTGTGCCCGGAGCCTGTGCCCGGGTCTGCGGACCGGAGGGCCGGAGCGTCGTTGCTGTTTCGCGGGGGGCCGAAACCGCCCTCGGCTTCGAGCAGCGCCCGCTGTTCGGGCCATCCCGGAGCGGTGCGCCCGTCGCATGCGACGACGCGGTGGCACGGCAGCGAGGCGTCGCATGCCCGGGCGAGGGTGCGGCCCACGCGGCGTGCGTGTGCGGGGCAGCCGACCAGGCGCGCGATCGTGCCGTAGGTGACGACCCGTCCGCGCGGGATGCGCCGCACCACGTCGCGGACCTCGGCATCGAAATCGCGGGGGAGCATGCCGTATGCCGTGCGGGGATCAGAGTTCGCTCTCCTTCAGGCGTTCGGCGTTCTCGGCCACGATCAGATGGTCGATGACGTCCTGTATCTCGCCGTCCATGAAGGCCGAGAGGTTGTAGATCGTGTAGATCAAGCTGTTCTCCGTAAAAATAAAAAAAAAAAAGTTTTATGTGCGGATATTGG
>VSOO01000230.1:0-6122 GCA_009774895.1 Alistipes sp.
GATTAAAAGTGAGGTAGTTATGAATCTACTGACTGGCTTGTTGATGATAAACGACATCGACCCTTACGTCGAATACGGGGCTTTTCTTGCGGAGGACAAACCCGGTGACATGAAGAACTACTCGTCGCTGCTGAAGCCGTCGGCCGTGAAGCCGCAGAAAGAGGTGTCGTTTCGCGAACAGGATGGAGCAAAGGTTCCCGAAGTCATCGTCCAGCAACTTCAGCCTCGCGATGTGTCGCTTCAATTCGCCATTGTCGCGGCGGACCGGACGGAGTTCTCGAAGCGTTATTCGGCATTCCTCCGAATGCTGCAACGGGGCGAGGACGGCTGGCTCGATTTCTACTTCCCCGAGTTGAAACGGCACTTCCGGATGTTTTACAAGGAAGCCACCGACTATAAGCAGCTGACCGATTTTGAGGGCGAGGTTGCTGGGAAATTCTACGTGAAGTTCCGGGAGCCGCAGCCCGCATTTTAACGCCGTTTGAATGGCATTTGAATAGGATTTGAGAGCAGCATGAAATTGAAAATCTATAACCAGTTCGACGAGTTAAAACTGACGGTGTCGCCGTCGGACAACTCGACGCGTCAAAGGGGTGTGAGGGCGGACCACATGTTGGCGCTGTCGTTCGTCTCTTTCGATTTCGTGCGTCTTGACGTGAACGACTGGGTGGAGTTCGAGGGGCAGCGTTACTGGCTTGTCGAGGAGTACGTGCCCAAGCAGACCTCGACCGTCGAATGGGAATACGATGTCAAGTTCTACGGCCCTGAAAACCTCCTGTCGCAGGCTTTGATGCTCAAGACGGTCGATGGTGAGAATGACCCCGTCTTTTCCCTGACGGCTCCGGCGCATGAACAGGTGGCGCTGGTGGTCGAAAACATCAATCGGCAGATGGGAACGACCGACTGGAAAGTCGGCGAAGTCATCGATACGGAGAACCTCGTCGTCGATTATGAGGGCACCTATTGCAACGAGGCGCTGAACAAAATCGCCGATGCGGCCGAAACCGAATGGTGGATCGACGGCATGACCGTCAATCTGGGCCGGTGCGAGTACGGCGAGTCCGTTCCGCTCGGGTACGCGAACGGCGCCGAATCGATTGACATCGCGTCGGCCGACGACGTGAAGTTTTTCACCCGGCTGTTCCCCATAGGCAGCAGCCGCAACATCGACCGCGAGCACTACGGCGCCACCCGGCTCCAGCTGCCCGGCGGTGCGAAGTATGTAGAGCAGGATACCCATCTGGGAATCGTCGAGCACTACGAGCGGGAGGCCTTTTCGGGTATCTACCCGCGGCGCATCGGTACGATCTCGAGTGTCCGCAGCGAGAGCGCGACCGGCGAAGACGGCGATCCGTTTACGATCTACTACTTCAAGGACGAGGAGTTGTCGTTCGACCCGAACACCTATGAAATCGGAGGTTTGGTCAAGCAGGTCACGTTCCAGAGCGGAGAGTTGAACGGTCGCGAATTCGAGGTGAATTTCAACTCGAAGAGCCGCGAGTTCGAGATCATCACCCAATGGCCTTACGACGATGAAACGCAGCTGCCGGGTGGGCTCTTGGTGCCAAAGCCCGGCGACGAGTATATCCTTTGGAACCTCCGGATGCCGGACGAATACTATGCACTGGCCGAAAAGGAGTTCGCCGAGGCCGTCGAAGCGTACATGCTCAAGCATCGCAAGGACCGGCGCGTCTACAAGATTACGACCGACTATGTCGACATCGGAGCGCGCGGCCTGCGATTCGACATCGGCCAACGCATCCGGCTGGAGAGCACGCGATATTTTCCGGAAAGCGGCTATCGCGACAGCCGGATCGTGCGCTTTACCCAAAATCTGAACATTCCGACACAGTACGACCTCGAGATCAGCGACGTTCTCTCGACGGGCGCCTTGTCGAGAATCGAGGACAATATCGAGGAGGTGCGCAACTATACCCGCATCGCGACGAGTAATTTGCCGGATGTCGTTCGCAGCTGGGAGAACACACCGGCCTCCGACTTCAATCTCTTCTCGTCCAAGCGGTCGATGAAAGAGTTTCTCAACAAGCGCAAAGCGGATACCGCCCGAGGCTTGATTACGTTCAAGGAGGGGATGCGGATCGGCGACTTCAAGCGAGGTGAACGTGGCGGGGCCATCGATGCGGAGGCGAATGCCGAATTCCAGACGGCTGTCGTGCGCGATTTGCTCCGTTCGACGCACTTCGTCGACGGCATGGCCGGCGCCGGTTGGCAGTTATGGCAGGATGGGCACGGAACGTCCAATTTGACCGTGGATTTCCTCACGGTCCGTCAGTCGCTGCGCATTCAGGAATTGCTGCTTGAAAAAGTCCGTGCTGTCGGCGGCCAGCTGGTCGTGTCGGCGTCTAACGGTAAAATTCAGAGTGCCGAATTGGATGCGGCCGGCGATTACTATCTTTTGCGCTTCGAGACGGATTGCGGCGTGGTTGCAGGCGATCTGATCCGCTGCGCCGTTTTCAACGGCCCGACGCCCAAAGCCTACTGGGTCGAAGTGGCTGCCGTCGATAACGGGGTGGCGGCTGTTGCCGTTTCGGAGTTCGGCGGCATGGAACCGGCGGCCGGCGATGAGGTGGTCCTGATGGGTAACTCTGAAAATCCGCTTCGGCAAGGCGTGATTTCTATCTCCGCAACCGAGGATGGACAGCCTCGGCTCGATGTATTGAACGGCGTTGCCGACAAGACTTTCGACGGATGTCTCCGGGCCCGGCTCGGCTGTCTGGATGGAATCAAGGATGATTGGTTTCCGGCCGACGGCCAGCCCGAAGGGTACGGATTATATGCCGATAACGCATTTTTGCGGGGCCGCTTTTTGCTGACTTCCGGCGAAGACGTCGCTACGAAGTTCGAGGTCATGGAGGGAATGATCCGGTCGAGCATCGAGACATTCCGAGACGGGAGCAGCATCCTCAATAACCCCGATTTCGCAGACGGCATTCGTTACTGGGATACGGGGAACGACATCGACCTGTTCGCGGCCGGCGGCCGGTTGCTTTGGCTCGACGGCGCCTTGTTGGCGAAGAAAGGGCCTTGCGCTTGCGTCCGTGAGGAAGAGGGACGTGCGGTAATGTATATCGACAACCAGTACATCAAGCAGCGAAACGCCGACTTCAAGACCCGATTGGATTATGAAACCGGGGCCGATGGCCTGCGTAAGCCGAGGGCTTTCAATTTGACGTTCCTCTATAAGTGTCTCGAAGCCGGTTCGCTCGATGTCCGGTTCGATGGCTGCGATGGAACCGGTTTTCAGTCGTTCGAGGCGTTCCGTACAGACAAGGAGCTGCAGCCCGACGATGAGTACCGAACGTTCGAGTGCTCCGGAATGTGGAACGGCACCGGCGATTTCCGCCTCTCATTTACCGGGAAAATCTTCATCTACATGCTGACATTGGGTGTCGATGAGGCGGAGGACCTTGCGTATACCTATCGAACGCTTTTCGAGCAGACCGACCAGCTGGTGCGCATCGCCACGGAATCGTTCGATGAACATGGCAATCTGATCAACACTACCGGCCTCGTGAGTAGAAAGGATGTCACGGGCTTATTCGCTATCGGCGGCGACGGGTCGTTGCAATCGTTCGTTGGCGCTTCGACCAAAGGCGTCTTCATCAAGGCGGGTAGCATCAAGTTGGAGGGCTTAGTTACAGCGAACGAGAACTTCAAGATTCTGGAGGACGGTAGCATCGAAGCCTCCAACGGAGTCTTCAAAGGCGAGATCGAGGCAACGAAAGGTTCGATTGGCGGATTCGAGATCGGCCGAGATCATATCGGGGCAGCCGTTGATGACGCGCATACGGCCTCTTTCGGCAATCTGTTTATCTGTCGTGATTTCTTCCGCGTGGGCGGTAATTCGGGCTACGCGATGTTGGGCAACGACGTGATCCCGCTCTCGGCTGGCGGAGCCTTCAGTGCCGTCGGCCGCATCGTCAATAAGAAGCCGAACAACGGTGCCCAGTGGGGTTTCGATTCGGCGAATTACGGTCTCTTCATAGACGTTTCGGGTGGTACTAAAAACTACGGGATATCCAGCAATGCGGCATTGATGGCGCCGGCTTTCGTGCCGACGAAAGCCTGTCTCTTGACATTTAGCGGCAATAGCTACGAAATCGATTTCTCGCAGTACAATACCATTTTGATGTACTACAATGAGCCGAACTACAGCGGTACGACCGTAACACTTCCTACGGAACTATCCGTAGCCAGACAGTTCGGATTGAATTCGCTGCCGAATGATTTTGCGACCACCGTAACATTCCGAGTTCGGCCCGGGTCGAAAACCATCACGCTGAAAGGGATATACAATCATAACGAGGATTTGGCAAATTATCAAATGGCCGCCGGCGATTCGGTAACCGTGCTGATCACCAAAGCGGACGGCTTTCGATATCAGATAGTGAATCATTCAAATTAAAGGCATATGAAAACAGTTGATCTCAAAGAACTGGAAATCTTCACGGATATCAGTAAACGGCAGCAAGTGCGCTGTGATGTCCGGCGGGACATCGCTAACCTTATTTATCGCGAGATGCACGGTATCGAGGCGCTCAACCTCGCCCTTGCCATCTACAAGAGCGATGGCAAAGTGGAAATCACGGATGACGAGCTTCGTATCCTTACAAGTGCGGTCGAGCGCTTCGGTACCGCAGCCCTCATCGATGCGCTCGCCAGTCAGGTAGCAATGTTGAACCAATCTGCAAAAGAGGAATAGCTATGCCCATTACAACTACTGAAAAAAAGCAGCTCAAAAAGGAGATTGTCGCCGAGTTGAAAGCCGAGGCGAGCGATGTGCTTCAACTGGAAGAAGTGACGTCTTTGGTTGGGGTAAGATCATTTCCGGCAGTTCGGGGTGAGAATCCCGTATCCGTGCCGCTCTCTTTATTGGATTTTACCCCCGCCATCAACAAGAAAGTCGATAAGGTGGCAGGCAAAGGTCTTTCGACGGAAGATTTCACAACCGCAGAGAAGCAGAAACTCGCTGGTATTGCCGCCGGCGCCAACAACTACACGCATCCGGCCAGCCACCCGGCGTCGATGATCGCGCAGGACACCACGCACCGCTTTGTGACCGATGCGGAGAAAGCGGAGTGGAATAGTAAAACCGGAATCTTATCGGCATTGCACTCTGTGTCGTATGCGGAACTGATCGCTTTACGCAACGGCAAACAGTTGCGTCCCGGTCATCACTACCGCATTACCAACTTCGTGACTACCGTGGCCAATGATGCCGAGGCGCGCAGCGCCGCACATCCGTTCGACATCATCGTGCTGGCGACGGCGGCCGATACGTTATCCGAAGAGGCAAGGGCTATCGTGAACGAAAGCAATGCCGCGTATTTCGCGACCGCGAACCTCTCGGCGTGGAAAGTGTGGTATTGCCTCGACAACGACATCACGCGCTTTCACTGGGCCGATGCAACGAACGGCCGCGGCGTCATCTACCGTCTTATCGACGAGTGGCAGAACGACTGTCCTTACGACTTCAAGAATGTCCAGTTCAAGCGTTATCGAGCATCGGCAAACGGGAATTTAAAGAACGTTATCAATGGCCAATATTACGCTTATAATGGATACATGACTGGTGTTGAAATCGAAAACACGAATGACTTCAGGTGGGCATATACATTCACGTTGATTGATGATGACGGGCAATGGCGAGACTATTCCATCACGAAAGATGTCCATGATGCAGGAACAGATTGGGGCTATTTCAAACAGTTCAAAATAGGCCGTTGCGAATATAACCACATACGAAATAGTTATACAGCTGTCACCGTAGACGAGAACTGTTATCGAGCATTGATGCTCAACAACATCGTGCTGATTGTAGGTATTGATGATACTGGACTGTCCGGCGAAATGCAGTTAAATACATTCGGTGACGGCAACTACAATATGACGCTTAAAGATAATCCGGAGCAAAACCATTTCGGTAATAAATGCTACAACAATATTGTCGGCTCATTTGGCAACACATTAGGGAACGGTTGTTCCAGCAACACATTCGGGAACGATTGCCGCAGCAACACATTCGGGAACAGTTGCAGCTGGAATTCGTTCGGGAACTACTGTTACAGCAACACATTCGGGAACAGTTGCGGCAGGAACAC
>VSOO01000230.1:6132-6386 GCA_009774895.1 Alistipes sp.
CTACAAAATACTTCTCTAATCTAATAGCTACAAAATACTTAACTGTTGTTACAGCAACACATTCGGGAACTACTGTTACAGCAACACATTCGGGAACTACTGTTACAGCAACACATTCGGGAACGACTGCGCTGACAACTCGTTCGGGAACGACTGCGCTGACAACTCGTTCGGGAACAGTTGCAGCTGGAATTCGTTCGGGAACTACTTGTCCTACATGACGGTAAATGATGGTGTTAAATATGTGGCTGTTG
>VSOO01000231.1 GCA_009774895.1 Alistipes sp.
GCATTAAAGTGTATTTTACATAGAGAATCACTTGATTACTGCACTGATTAATAACCAAGAAATTCTCTAAATAAAAGATTATTGGATGAATAACAGCGCAAACTCTTTCTTCCGTCGTCGCTCGATGCTTGGCACCACCTTTCCCTTATAACATCGGAACGAGATATACTCCTCGTAGATATCCCTGTTGCCGGATTCCAACTTTTGGATCAGCCTGCTTTTGGGTATCTTCCCGTACCCGACCAACCGGTAATATCCCACATTATAGGCCAGCGTTGCGACGAGCAGGGCATCTTTCCCGAAGCGGTTGCACATCTTATGCAGTTTCCTCAAATCGGCTCTTAGCAGAGAATCCGCCTGCGCTTCCGTCATATCGGTCGTCAGTTTCTCGTGGGGAAGAATCTTGTGGCCGTACCCCACATACGGAAGATGGTTTCCGTGCCAGCCCTCATGCTCCTTGATACAGGTCACTGCTTTGTTGAACAGCCCCTCATCCGGCGGGGAAATCCCGGTCTGGGCAAACAGCCTGGGAACGAAAGAGAAGGTTAAAAGCCAAAGGATAAATAGTTTGTTTCTCATAAGGCTGTTTTGTTTTAATGACCGGTTTTCATTGTCAGCGGAGTGAAAGAGGGTTCATCCTGCGAATCAGGCAGGAAGCGAACGAGTGTCGTATCAATCTGCATGGTCAGTAGGTCTTTGCTCTTTTCCGTTACTTCGGACTCTTCTTCCTCTTCATTTTCATTATTGAAGGAGAAAGAGAGCAATACCACCTGCCCTGCATTATCCTCGAAATAGATGTCGATGGTCTGCTGGTCCGTACATCCGGAGGTGTAATAGAGGCGGAACACTTCACGGTCCAACGGGTAACGGTCATTGGGAAGCAGTTTCATACCGTTATCCAGAAGCAGCGAACCTTTCCCGTCCGGCTGGAAATAGCGGATGGTGTAGCGTGCATCCCCGAAACGTCCGGCACGCTTCAACTCGCACCTGATTTCCGCCGTCTCGCCCAACACAAGGCGGGTGGGCACAGGCATGGTTTCCACCGTGAAAGGGAACGCCTGCTGCACGTCGATCTTATCGTTGCAGGCAGTGAACAGACAAGCCAGCAGGCTCACGAACAGGACGGACACCGGTCCGCGCCATCCTCTTTTTTGATTCAATGTATTCATATTCATTCTTGTTTTTAATTGATGATAAATTTGACACCCAGGCCGAATTGTGTACTGAACAGTCCTACCTTGCTGCCCCAAAGACAGCGTTCCCGGACGGTGGCGAGTAGCACGATACGGTCGGTAATGTAGCTCTCCAATTCCAGCGTGACCGCCCCTCCGTAGATGAAAGCGTCCTTTGTCGTGAGTAGCGAGCCGTCGGGCAACTGCTTGTCGCCCCAGTTCACCGTTTCATAACCGGCAAGGGCGGAGCCGCCGATGGAAAAGAAGAAGGTCTTGGACGGATCGGAGAGGAATTTCAGAAAATAGCCGCCCTCCAGCGTGAACTGGGCACGGGGAATCTGCATATCCCGGTATCCGTAACTCTTCTGGAGGTATTCCGCGCCGACCACCCAACGGTTCGCCTGCTTGGTATAGGTCGACATCGCGATACCCGTGTAGAAATCCAGCGGCTTGCCGAAACCGTCCGTGAAGCTACCTCGCAGTTCTATCCCCCGCATACCGGGCAGACAGCGTTGGGCGTTTGCCTGTCCCCCGAAGAGGACAAGCATAGCCGCAATTATAATGAACACGTACTTTTTCATGGTCATTTCACTTTAAGTTCGTTGATGACCTTTGCACGCACGATGTCCTCGTTCTCCACCGTGAACGACTGGTGACGTCCGCCGTTTTTCTCATGCAGTTCCACAACCAGCATCTTGTCATCGGGAATCGTGAACTTGTCCAGCGTGAAAACGGTACGTTCGTCCTTCTTTCCGGCCACCACGGTGGCGTAGTTATACGCTCTAAGCGGGAAGATGACCTGCTCCTGGATAGCCGTGCGCTTCATGACCTTCTTATCGACAATCTTGAACGTGATGAAATCGACATCGAAAGGCACGTGCGAGGTGTTGCAGAGCTGCGTGTGGAAATAGAGCAGGCCGTTGTGGGTGTACAGTCCGCGAAGCAGGTACTGGATGCCGAAAGACTTGCTGCCGATATGTTTGATATTGCGCTTGTTGTCCTTATGGATGGCCTCCATAATCAGCCGCACCAGTTTCGGCGATTCGCTGCCCAAATCCTGCAAATAGATGTCAAGTGCATTGTTCGGACGGTTTACCGTGCTTCCGTCGTGGATAAAGTCTTTCATCTCGACGCTCAACAGCAGTGGCTCATCCGCGTATTTCACGTTGAAGGTGTAGAAACTCCCGCTTTCGGTGATGACCGAGAAGTTGGTCTCCTCCCGGAAATTCCTGACCGTGGCCTTGACGCGGATAACATTCTCCGCCCCGTCCGCCTTTCCGGCAATCAGGTGCGGGGAACCGAGATCCACATAGCGCACCGCCGACGGGAAGATGATATGAGTGGTCTTGTCGTAAGTCACTTCCAGACCATACGGCGGAATCAGCCTGTCAAACGTCAGCTTGCGTGTCAGGCCGTGGTACAAGTCCCTCTCTGTCTCCATCCGGGGATAGGCATCCTTGGTCAATTTCAGGGAATTGCCGGTTTGGCACTCCGTCTTCCCGTTTACTCCGTTCGTTTCCTGTGCGAAAGCACTCATCGTCATGCCCAGCATAAGGGCAAACATTACAATTACTTTGTTCATACGCTTAAAAATTAAATGGTGAATAATCAGTTGTTTTTCTTTTGGCTCAACATCAGGGCATATCCCGATTTGAGATGTACCTTTTCCTCCCGCAGTTTCTTGGAGACATATTGCGACACCCCTTGAATCGCCCCCTTGCCGAGTTCCGATAACAGTTGGTCCCCCGCGGACTGGTTGGTAATGGAGATGCTCGTGCCGAGGTTTTGCCCCAGATTGGCGGCCACCTCTTTCGCCGCGCTGACCTCCGCGGAATTCGGGATGTAGATTCCTTCCTGCCCGTCGGAGTCATAGACCGTCAGCTCGACCGGAATAATCATCCCGCCGTATTCCAGCGATACGATGCCGATGCCGAGCCGGTCGCCTTGTATGTGCCCCGTACCCGTCACGAGAGTGTTGCGTGGTAACAAGGTGTTCCCCGCGCGCATCGGTTCAAGTAGTCGGAGCCGCACGCTTTGTCCGTTGAGTACGGTCTGGTCGCCATGCACGCAGATACGGATGGTGTTCTTCTTTGCCGTGTCCCCATTCCCTACCGGAGTGACGAAACCCCGGTTGCGGGATTCCGAGAGTCCGGCAAGAAGCCGCTCGTCGCTCATAGGCTGCGAGAGGGAGGAAACGACCGGAACGGACACCTGCCCGACAGGTACGATGTCGGCTTTGGCATTGGCTTTCTCCTGACCTTTTTCCGATGTTTCCCGAGTGGCACCGTTTTCCCCGGAGGTGTATTTTGCGGCGAGCTGGTAGGATTTCTCCAGCAGGGCCACCTGCTCCTCGTAGGACGGTTGGACACTCTGCTGCTGCACCATCGAGTTGCGG
>VSOO01000232.1:0-1896 GCA_009774895.1 Alistipes sp.
TATCTGGACAACGCGACATTCGTCAACAAGGACTATGAAACCTGCCAGTTCACCCACCTGCAAAAACATGACCTCAATCTTGTCCTTCAAAAGAGGTATGCCCTTCTTAACTGGCAACAAGGTTCCGGCAAGACCGCCGCTGCGTACCACCGTGCCAAATACCTGCTCAAATTCCGCAAAGTGCGCAATGTAGTCATACTGGCTCCCGCCATCGCCATCAACATGACCTGGGACGCTTTCCTGAAAACCAATAAGGAACGATACCGTGTGATCCGTACCTCCAAAGACCTCGAAGATGTGCCGGAGAGCATCTTCCTGATTGTTTCCACCTCCATGCTCGGCAAACTGAAACGAAGCCTTGCCCGGTTCATAAAGTTCCGCAGCCGTAAGCTGTGCCTTATTTTCGACGAGTCGGACGAAATCACCAACCCCAACTCACAACGGACGAAATATGTCCTCTGCCTCTTCCGCAGGCTGAAATACAAGCTGCTCGACACGGGAACCACTACACGCAACAACATATCGGAACTGTACAGCCAGTTTGAGTTGCTGTATAACAACTCCGTGAACATGATATGCCGGTGTGACCGCATCTACCGCGAGAATAAGGAGCGTGAAATAGAATCTGAAAGCAATCCTTATTATGGAGAACCATTTCCTGCCTTTCGGGGACATGTGCTGTTCAAGGCCTGCCACTGCCCCGGCAAGGCGTCCGTGTTCGGTATCGAGAAACAGAACCAGGATGTGTATAACAAGGACGAGTTGTTCTCACTTATTGCCAGGACAATCATCACGCGCAAGTTCAAGGACTTCGCCGGCGAGAAATACAAGGTCAGGATGCACACCGTTACCCCGTCGGACGGCGAACACGAGGTGTACCGTGTCATCATCGAGGAGTTCTGCCGTATCTGCGAACTTTATTATAACAGCACCGGCGACACCCGCAAGGAAGCCGGTCTGCGGCTGATGCGCCAAATCAAGCTGCTGATAAAAGCCTGCTCGGTCCCGCATCTGATAGAGGGTTATTCGGGAGACCCCTATCCGGGCAAGACGAGATACATACATAAACTGGTCAGGAAAATTCCGGGCAAGGTAGCCATCGGCTGCACCTCCATCGCCGCTTTCGACCTCTACCGCCGATACTTTGAGGAACATTTCCCCGAACGGCCGCTATTCATTGTCCGGGGGGACATATCGTTCAGAAAACGGCAGGAAATCGTGAGCCGTTTCGATGCCACGATAAACGGCGTGCTGATATGCACCCAGCAGAGCCTGAGCAGTTCCGTAAACATCCCTTCCTGCAACGATGTCATTCTCGAATCGCTCCAATGGAACATACCGCGTATGGAGCAATACTACTTCCGTTTCATACGGCTGGATTCCCGTGACACGAAGAACGTGCATTTCATCACTTACGAGGATTCCGTGGAACAGAACCTCATGGCACTGGTGCTGACCAAGGAGCGGCTGAACGAGTTCATCAAGAGCGGCGAGGTCAAGGAACAGTCCGAGATATTCGACGAGTTCGACATTACGATGTCCGTTATAGACAGCCTGCTCATACGCACGCAGGACAGCGAGGGCAAGATACATATCAGCTGGGGCAGTCAACGCATAGCAAACCGACCATGAAAACGAATCCGCACATATATCCGGCATCCGTCCTCCCCGAAGGCAATGCCGGATTTTTCGTACCTGACAGCAGGAAGGAAATAACCATGTCAAATCCGCAGAGCCCACTCCCACAGGCAAAGGTAACTCCGTGTTCTTGTCGGCTGTGCAAGGTCGGGCCGCAAGCGGTTTTGCGGAAAATCATCCTCGCTGCGCTCCGGTATTTTCCGCAAAAACCCTGCACCGCCGGAACACGGACCTTTTGAAGCCTGTGGAAGTGAACCC
>VSOO01000232.1:1906-3422 GCA_009774895.1 Alistipes sp.
CCTGCGGATTCATCATCCATAATCATAAAAAATAAGACTCATGAATCTGAATGAAGCAGAAATAGCAGTAACGACAAAACGGCTGGTAACGGTAAATCCGAAGAAAAGCTACCGGATGGAACTGGCTGACTATTGCGACATAGACGAGTTCCACCATGCCTGTGCCACCCGTTTCCCGGAAGAAGCCGAGCCCGAATACCGTTACACGGACTGGGAGAACATTCCGGAATACATGGTCAGCAGCGAATGGCTATGTCCGAACTTTTTCGAGGTACGGGACGCAATGGAACGGCTGGACGAGTTTCAGCAGGACTGTTTCGAGCAGTGGTGCGGACATTACGGCTACAACCTGGCGACGGAAGATCCGCACCTGCTCGTATCCTACTTTCAGGACAGTCCCCATGCACGGATGGTTGTGCGGGAGGAGGAAGAACCCGATGTGGAGGAGGAAAGCCTGGTCTATCAGGGTATCTCTTCCTACTACTCATTCGTAACGAGTTACCCGTATGAGGTATTTGACGACAATTACGACTAACACATACAATTATGAATATGAATTTCATAGGACCGATATTCCCGATAGACCCTTGCGCGCCGAGGGCGTTTATCGAAATCATGAACATCATCCTGATGTCGGAAAACATCATGGAGGTAAACAGGCGGCTGATAGAGAGAAACGTCCACCCGCATTACAGGTCGCTCTCCGGTTATTTCCGGTGGTCGTTCCGCAATGACCGTTTTACGCTATGGCAGAGGGCGGAGTACAACTCGGATATCTGCTTCGGACACAAGATAATGGAAATACACTTCGTAGCTCTCGTGTGCGAAGACCGCGTAAAGGCAAATACCATAAGCAATTAACCAGTAATAACCCAAAAACAACCGAATCATGAACACTTCATTTGAAATCATCCGTTCGGCTGGAACGGACCACCTGTGCTACCGGGTGGAGAACGATACATTCGTGGCAGTCCATAACCAGATGCTTTCTTTCACGGAAAAGGAAGACGAGTTTGAAATCGTTCCGACTGACAAATCCTATCGGGATAAGCTCTACATCTATCAGGGGCAGACTGTACGGCTGGTTCCGCAAATCTATCGCAACGGCTGGCTCGCCCTCTGTCTGGAACTGGCCGATACGGAAGAGCCTTACACGATTCTGACGGTCAATCTGGAAGAGATGGATGCCATCGGACTGCCCGACAAGGCTTTCATCGACATCAACAATAATCCCGATGCGATGGAGTTTCTGGTTTTGAATAACCTCGCTACCGATACCGGTTACCGGAGAGGCAGCGGATGGGTGGAGTACCCGATGGTACACGTCAATCTGCCGCTTGTCTTCCAGCATTGTCCGGAATCGTTCAATCGCATCAATATCTACGCGTAATGTTTCCGATTAATAAATCGAATGTTTAATCGTGGGAGTCCGCCGGCGGCTCCCGCATTCATTTTTATGCCTTATGAAAACAGATTTCAGCGAACAAGTAGAAAAACTCCGCAAGGAGATTATAGC
>VSOO01000233.1:0-1961 GCA_009774895.1 Alistipes sp.
GGAGGAAGGCGTCGGGGATTACACGGTGACGGACTTCTGGTTGCTGCAATATGCCGATAACGGCAATCAGGTCGGTTCGGCCCGTTATTACGAGATGAAAGACTTCGCGCCCGGTACGCTTTCCGTGCCGGTCATTCTGCCTCCTGTGGGAGCCAAGTATAAGTGTGTCATCCTCGCCAATACCCACGATCCTGGTTTCGACGAGACGCTGGGTAGCCGGGCGCTGACGATCGACGATTTGAAAACCCTCTATCGGACCGTGCGCAAACAGGAGGATCCTCAGTAACGATCCGGTGGATGTGGATGATAAGCGGGACCTGCTGATGAACGGTGTGACCGAGATCGAGTCCGGAGCACACAATTTGCAGTGCGACCTGTACCGCAATGTGGCCAAACTGCCCCTTAGGCTGACCAACGACGCTAACTCGAATGTGATAATCCGATCGGTGCAGCTTCGCAACGTACCCAGCCGCCTGTTCTATGTCGATCAGTTATACAACGGTGCCGCGGCGCCCAGTCCCACAATCAGAGAGTCGGGATTTTTCGATATGCAAGCCGAGGCGTGCGAATTGGCCGCGGGCGACGAGGTTAGGGAATTGGTCTACTACCTGCCGCGCAACCGGCGCGGAACGGCAGGCACCGACCGGGTGCAGGACAAAAACCGTCATGCGCCCGAATACGCCACTTTCGTGGAGATCATGGCCGAGGATGCGACCGCCCATACGCCGTTGCGTTACCGTTTCTATCTGGGAGCCAACATGACCGACGACTTCAATATTGTGCCGAACTATCACTATACGCTCCCCATTACCATCAATAGTAAGGGAGATCCTACGGAGGACAGCCGCGTGGAGGATATGGGTAACGTTAAACTGGAATCGGCGAATTCCTATATCATCAATCCTATGAGCAGTGAAGCCCAGCCGCTTTATTCCGTGCCCATCGGGCGTATCAACCAGTTCTGGGAGCAGGAAGGGAGCACCGACACACCTATTAAATCCACGAGCGAATGGGTTGCCGAGGTGATCTGGCAGGACCAGCCTACGCGGCTAATCGATTTCAGCGACGCGACGGGGGCGGTCGTGTCGGACACGTATGAGGGGCGAAGCACTACGCCGTTCTACTTCAAGCCGGTGCAGAATGCCCAAGGTAACGTGCTGATCGGTGTGAGGCTCAAGGGGGCCGGGCAAAGCGAATATCTGTGGAGCTGGCATCTGTGGATCACGGATTACAACCCGACGTACAGCGGTCCGTGGGAGGATGGCAAGTATGCCTACCAAACGCGTGACGGGCATATCGTGCATCGCTACGAAGGTTCTGTGTGGACGAATAATTACGTGAATAAGTACATCATGGATCGCAACTTGGGTGCGTTGAACAACGAGCCGCTCCAGACCGCCTCCTATGGGTTGTATTACCAGTTCGGCCGCAAAGATCCGTTCCCCGGTTACAATGCGGCCAGTCAGTCTGTGCTCTACGATATTAACGGTCAGGAGAAGCGTACTTTCGGTCCGGACGCCGTTCTCTCGGACGAGTGCATTGTAAGGACTCCGGGGCCGACATCGCTCGTTACGTCCGTGCGACGTCCCTATGCGTTCTACTATGTGCCGAGCGGTGACTGGATGGAAAACAATCCCTACAATTCGACTGTTATCCGATGGAATAATCCGACGTGGTACAGCGCTCCCGGGGGTTCGGGCAAGAGTTTCTTCGATCCGTGTCCTCCGGGGTGGCGACTTCCCTTAACTGGTACGTGGATCGTCTTCAGCCGGGATAATGCGGTTGACGTCGACGGCAGTGGGACAGTCAACAGCACTGATTTTACGGCGGCTGGCGGCTGGTACTTTTACATGAAGTCCAACGGCGTTGCTGGCGATGAGGCGGCCTACTATCCCGCTTCGGGCTACCGCACCGTCGGGTCGGGGGCCATGGGCAATGTGGGAGGCCACGGCTATTACTGG
>VSOO01000233.1:1971-2896 GCA_009774895.1 Alistipes sp.
GCTCACTGCGTCGAGCGGTTATAACCTGTACTCCTTCTCAGGGAGCGTGTACCCGCAGTACAGCAGCAATCGCGGCAACGGGTTCCCGGTCCGCTGTGTCCAAGAATAATAAGGGAGCGAAGCGACCGCATTCGTTTCATTCGATTCATTTGATTATTTCCTCCGGCTTGCAGCCGGAGGATGCACTTACCGGCGAAGCCGGTCGAAAAAAATTTTTGAAAAATGCGTTTCGCGCATTTTTCAGTTGATAACGACGAAAACAGGGTTCAAAACGCCGAAAAAGCAATGACAAGCCAAGATTTCATACGTGCGGAGGCCGAAAATACGGATCGCATCATCCTCTACAAGGAGGGGCTTTTCTGGAAAGCCTACGAGCGGTCCGCCTACATCCTGTGTACGCAGGTGTGGCCTTTCAAACCGACGAAAAGGTGCTTGAAATCGCTCGGCGGCGGCCATATCGTTTCGGTGGGCTTCCCGTGGAAGCACGAAGACAAACACATCAGAGCTCTGGAGCGTAAGCACAGCAGCGACGAGCGTCTGATACTCGCCGCCGTTTCGGCGATCGACCCTGCGGATTTCGAAGCATGGAAGGCTCTGTTGCCGCTCCACACGCCCGCTGCGCCCCGCAGGGCCGGTGAAGTGGCGGCTGCGGACCCCGAACCTCCCCGTCAGGCGGCATACACGCCCCCGATCGTAACGTGCATGCCTGACGAACTTCCCTCCGTCCTAACGGAGGAAGATACCTCTTACGAAAGACTCCCGCTTCCGGCGGAGCGAGCGGCCGACTTCACGCTCTCCACGGCCTGTGTCGTGGCCGAGCGCATCCGGCAGTTCAATCTGGCCGAAAGCACCCCGATGGAGTGTATGCTGTTCATTTCCGATCTGAAGAAAACGCTTCAAACAACCCCCTGACCGTGGCCAATTA
>VSOO01000234.1 GCA_009774895.1 Alistipes sp.
GTTTTACGTTCATAGTTTATGGGTTTTATAGGTTAATCGAATATTCACGTATGCATCTTCACATGCATCAATCGGTGTGCCAACCCGCTTTTGGCAGGTTCCGCCCTCCGGATTGACAGCACATTCTGCCATTTTGACAGCCCGCCGCACCGTTTGTCACACCACCCCGCTCCGAAATGTCGTACCGCTCCTCGCATCGCCCCGACCTGATGCATCCTACCGCAAATACTCCGCCTCTGTGCGGCCGCATCTTCCCGTATTCTCTCCTTTCCGCATCGCAGCCACCCGCAAACACTCTGCTCTACACCGTGTCCACCAACCTCTGCTCCCCTCTGCTCCGCGCCGCGACCACCTGCGCGATCCCGCTCCGCGTCCGAAAAGTCCCCATAAGAAAAAACCGCACCGGGCGCCCGGACGTTCACATTGTCGTCCACACGCTCCGCTCCCCCTAAACCGGCAGCTTTCCACACTCGCCCCCTCGAAGACCGAAACGCAACGATCCGAAGGCCGCCCCACAGACACAAAAAAAGCGCCCGCACATTGTGCGGGCGCCGTGTCCGATGCTCCGCGAAAAGCGGAGCGTCGCAGAGAAAATTACTTCGCGATACCGTTCATGATCGCACCGGAAACACCCGGAGCTGCATGGTACTCGCCGAACGAGTAGTATCCGAGGTCGGCTGCACGGGTACCGGCATTGGCCTCCAACGTCGGTTTCTTGCCCGTAACGATCCACTCATATGCCATTCGGAAGAGAGGATCACCGTTCGAGGCATAGGGAGCGATCAGCCAGTCGCTGTCGGGATTGACAACATTGAGGCTGGGCTCGAGACCGCTTGAGTAGTCACCGAAGCCCTTGGCATTCTTCAGACGGATCGAGCAGGGAGCGAACGAATATTCGTAATCACCGAACGTACGCGTCTCGACCTCCATACCGACATTCTTGCCGTTCGTGTACTCGCCGATCGTGTTCACCTCGACATCGAGGCCACGCAGACCGTTGATGATCAACTCGCTGGCCGAAGCCGTGCCGTTCATCGTCAGCACGAATACGCGATCCAGATCCAGCGAATGCTTCAAGGCCTCCTCGATCAGGGGATATTCGCCCTCCGGCACCTCTTTCTTACCGATAAAATACTGGCCCGGAGCCATCGTCTTGTTGCGCTCCTCGTTGTAGGTCGTCTCCACATAAAGACCGCCCTTGTGCTTCTCACCGGTGATCAGGGTTGCGAGCATGGCGCTTGAGAAGAGGTAACCGCCGCCGTTGTAACGCAGGTCGAGGATCAAGTCGGTAACCTTCTTGCCTTCTTTCTCGGCAGTCTGCTTGAATGTCTTGAACCAATCCATCAAAGTTTCGTCGTAGTTCATATCGAACTCGTGGTATACCAAGTAGGCGATGCACACGTCGGGATTCGTCTCCGAAACCGCGAGCGTTGCGTAGAGGATCGGATTACGGCTGAAAGTAGCCGGCTTGAGGTTAAAGCCCGACTGCTTGGGGGTAACAACGAACTGACCGTTCTCCACCGTGATTTTGCTCCAGTCCAAACGCACGGGCTCTGCCGAATTCTTCGGGTAAAGGGTCGATGCCAGACTCACGGCATTCGCCTCGGTAAGCGACGTGCCGTTGATCTTCGAAATGAACGAACCGCGCGTGATACCCGCCTTGTCAGCCGGCGAATCGGGAATTACACCCAGTACGGCCATGTAAATCGTACCATTGACATTGCCGAAGTTGTGGCCCGTAATACCGAAACCAAAATCCATGGTCTGATCGGCACGCGTAGCGCGGGTCTTCTTCTTTGCGTCGATATAGGTATAATAAATCCAGTTTTCGCCGTAGTAATAACCGTCCTCGGCATTGGCGTTGTTCTGCTTCTTCACACCGTTCAGCGCGTTCGTCAGGAAGTTCTGATACTCCTGCTCGAAATCGAGCGTCAGCTTCTTGTACTCCTCGTTCCAGAGGTATAAGGTGCGCATGTTTGCATCCATCCACTGGTTGATCGCCAAGTGGGGAATCGGCTCATCAGGACCCGGCCCGGGTTTTTTGCCCGGATCATCATTGGAGCAGGCAGTAATAGCCCCTGCGGCAGCGAACAAAGCCGCGAATAACCAAAATTTTACTTTCATAGAACTTTTTAAGTAAATAAAAACCGGAGCGGGACGCTACCCGCGCGGGCGGCGAACCCGCTCCGGCGTACATAATGAAAAATATAAATATCTATTTCATTTGTCTGCCGACATCCACACAATGCAGATATCGACCGCTCAAACCATGTTATCGCACTTCGATCGGAGCCGGCGTCTTGCGGGGATCGTTGTAGCGCCCCTCAGCGTCTACGCACAGGATGTAGACCGTAGACGGACGTGCCCGCACGTTCATGTCGATGGTCTTCCTGGGAGCATCCTCGCCGTCCTCACCGTAATAATGCAGCGTCTTCGTGTCGGCAAGAATCTTCGCCACGATCTCGGATGCGAGCGGCGATTCGCCGAGTTCCGCATTCGAAATGGCTGCTACGTAGTACTCCTTGCAACCCGCCATCGGCGTAGCCGTGAAGCGAACGCGACCGTTCTGCACACGAGGCGTACCGTAGTCGATGATAGCCTCCGTGTTCGTGAAATCGAGCGCCTTGGTCTTGAATGCGAACTCCTCTTTCAGATCGCCGAACTTACCGTCGGCATCCATCGGCAGCGCAAAAACAAGATAGTACGTATTGGTGGTCAGCGACTGGATGACGACCTCTTGCGCTCCGTTGCTCAGATCCAGCTCCGCCGCGTTCGGGAACATATTTGTGGCCAGCAAATTCTTCACCTTGCTGACACTGGCACCATACGTCGCCGTAAACGTTTTATTGGTCATGAAAGCGTAGCGCACCTTCGTACAACCGCCTTCGGGAGTGAAAGTTACGGATGCGCGCGTACTCTTGGCATCAGCCTCTATCTTGACTGCGGCGCTGCCCGAGAAATCCACCGCCTTGGTGGTCACCGTGGCAGTAGTCAGCTTACCGAGTTTGCCTTCGTTGTCCTCGCCTACCGCATAAACCACGTACTCCGTATCGGGAGTGCAGCTCTTACGCTCGATCTTGTTATCCATCAGCGTAATGGGCGTGGTTTTCATCAGAGAGTCGAGGATCAGGTTCTGTTCGCCGAGGAACTTCGATTCAAAGAACTCTTTCGAGTTATGAATCATGTAGTACTTCGCACAATCGGTGGCTTTCACCGTCGCTTCGAACGACGAAACACTTGTCGATGCGAACTCCACGGCAATCACCGCCTTACCATTGAGCGAATACTCGAAGCGCGGAATGGTGATCTCCTGAGAAATTACATTTTTCAACGTCTCAGGCATAGCCCCCTCTTTGTCCTCGCAGGGCAGGATCCACAGCATGACTTTCGTGTTGGGCACCCAATACTCGGCACAACCGCCCACGATCGACAGCAGGTCACCCTTGTAATTATCGGTCTGCAAAGCGGGTTTCTTATCCGAATTGAGGATATTGGCAACCGTCGATGCGGCATCGAAATTCTCCACCGGCGCCAGGCCCAGAGAATACGCGCCGCTCTCCTTGTTGAGGGAAACCGTCCCAGTC
>VSOO01000235.1 GCA_009774895.1 Alistipes sp.
AGTGGTTCTGTGACCAGTTAGTACCGCAGTTATTGTTCCGTCGCGGGTTTCGGTTCCCCGAGGTCGGTGCCGTGCGCGACGGCGTAGTCGTAGTCCGATTCGGTGAATGTAAAAACATAATAGGAATGTCCGGTTTGAGTATAATTCATTACCTTGAATTTTCTATCCTCCGGTAATTTGTCGTAAGGAATCATATAACGACCGTCGTAATAGATCTTTCGTGTTCCATCGTATTTTTCGAATTCAAATGCATCGCCTTTAATCAGAAAGAATTTTTCTTCGTTATTCAGTACCAGTGAATCGGGCAAGATTTCGGAACCCGGATTGTGCACAATGGATATCGTATGTCCGCTTTGGTTGCTCAACTCATATGTCAGAACATACAGTATTTCTTTATGACAAGAAATTGCTGTATATCCCAAACACACACAGATAAAAATTCGAAATATGTTTTTCATAGCGTGTCGATTTAATCGTTTCGATCGGTTCTGGTTGTTGTTATCTCGGCCTGTTCGGCGGTTGGTTTCGGTTCCCCGAGGTCGGTGCCGTGCGCTACGGCGTAGTCGTAGTCCGATTCGGTGAATGTATATACGACCGTTTCGAATCGAGGAATGTATTGGAAAGACTGCTCCTTGATATGTATGGCCCTATCTTCCGGAAGTTCATGGAAGTGAATGAGGTAACGTCCGTCGTAATAAATTTTCCGGGATTCATAACCTTCGATCTGGAAAAATGCTTTTCCCGAATAGTTCAGTCTTTCCAAATAATAACGTTCTCCGTCCGGCATTACCAAAGAGTCCGGCAGGCAGTCGCAATCCGGATCGTGCACGACGGAAACCGTATGCCCGCTCCGATTGTATATCATCGGTTCGACTGGTCCTCCGCATCCTGGCGGCGTGCATGAAATGACCGTTTGGCATAAAAGCATATAAACGATGAGGCGGGATATGTTTTTCATGGTATGTCAAATGTTGTAAAATGCGAAATAATCCTCGATGGCTTCACGGGTGGTTCCCAGCCGGTCGCAGTTTGCCAAAAGGTTTGCTTTCAATTCTGTTAAATTCGTGGACTGGTAGAGTACATCCACCAATGCAGAATATGCCTTTATACAAATTTTATCGTCGGGGTAGATGTCGGAATTATATGGTTCGAACAGCCGGTAATATTCTTTCTGGTTTGAATTGTCTACCAAATCAATGAATATCGGAGAGTATTTCTGATAATGGGTGTTGTTTTGATATTCCCATTGCGACACATCTTGTAAGTTGTCCGTATCCGGCACATCGAAGTATATGATATTTCTTACGATTCGCGAGAGACCCGCGACCGGTCTGTTATAATCGTAGTCCCAGCCCACTTTTTCGAAACGGGGATGTTGCAGGTACTCGTATTCCGCAGTGGTCATATACCATCCTATCATCGTCGCCCAACTCTCCAGTATTACTTTTTTATATTTAGTATAATTGTCGCTATCATGAATATCATCTCCTCCACAATTGTGAAACATTGCGCAGTGTCCTAGTTCATGATATGTTGTCTGTAATACATTCTGAGTTTTTGAAATAGGTTCGTATTTAGATCCTTTATAAATTGCTATATCGGGTGTTATGTTTGAAATATGTAGATAACTAAACCATCCTCGGTTGCTGCCCCCAGATTTATGTAAATATGCAATTTTTGTTTTATGCTGGTTACCTACCCGTTCGAACGGATTGTTCGGACCGTAGAAGTGGTGGTACAGCGCCCGCGTAATCGTGGCGTAGCGCAGCGATTTGCCGTTGTTAATGTCGAGGTTCCACTCTCCCTTGCGTTTCGGGCCGTTGTAATAGGCCTGAAAGAAACTGCCGTCGCGTACGTCCCAATCGTGCGACTCCCAGGCGATCGAATAATTTGCCGGACGCTTGTAGGTCTTGCCGATCCGGAAATAACCGTTCTTGTCCGTATAGGTGTATTTCGTGGTGAACCACCGTCGCGTTCTCACCTTGGCATGCGGCACCGCAACGTAGTCGCCGACATGATCGTCGTAAGCGCGGATGACGCCCTGCGGATTCCAGCCGGAACTGCCGCGGGTTTCGAGTTGCAGATCCTCCAGCGAAATGTTTTTCGTCAGGTACATCGACTGGTCGATCAACAACTCCGAAAAGTCTGGCGACAACGGTGCGATTCCGATCTCTTCAGCAATATCCTCGTCCATGTCGTCGGGAATGAACAGGTATTCCAGAATCGTGTGGGCAATGCCCTCGGGCAACGCCTGTGTTACCGGCACGGATGCATAGAGCGACTCGACCGGTGCTGTGGCGGTCGCCTCCAGGGTTTCCGGATCGTACGTTACCTCCTGCCGCGGCATTTCGCCCTCGCCGAGGATTTCGTAGTCGAGCGGGAACGCATACAGTACCAAGGTAGTGTCGGCTTGCAGAAGGTCTAACTCCTCGGTGTTCTTCGGGTCGAATCGCACGTAGAGATGCGTAGGGCTCAGAAACGGCAATCTGTCAAGTTTTATGAATTCATTCATCATTTCACCTGTCATACGGTTCAACAGGGGTAGCGGCAAGCTGCGTGTCTTGATGCTCATTATCGCCTCCTGCATGTTTTCGAGCGAGAAGGGGTTTTCGAGCTGCTTGCCCAGCGCAAGGGTGCCCGGTTCGGGCGCGCTTCGGGTACCGTCGCCCGTGCGGCACACCACCGTGCGGTCCGGGGCGTCGTTCGGCAACGCCGGATCGTCCTTGGCACAGCCTGCGAGCGACAGTAGCAAAAGGAGTGGAAAGAAGTGCTTCATAACGGGAATTTTTGAAGTGGTTAAACAATAGGTGTAACTGTCAAAAGCAAAGTTATACAAATTTTGTTTATTTGCAAGATTTTCAATTTGTTTTATCGAAAATAAGCCCGAACACGATACAAATGCGACGTTTCGGCGTATCGGAGGGCGGATGCGGACGGTGCAGTCGCGGAGAATTCGCGGTGTTGCGACCGTTCCGGGGCGAGGGGCGCAAGCGGTTGCAGCCTGTGCCGAGAGGTGCTGATTTTGCACTCCGGGGGTGTTGCGGGTGCATGACCGCACGGAGGGGCCTCGGAATTTGCTTATGCGCCTCCGATTTGCTATCTTTGCTCACCGAATGGCAAGGAAAAATACTTTCAGGAACAAAATAGACAACGAGCAGACCGCGGCGCTCCCCGCGGCCGAGTTCAAGGGCGAAATCCGCGTCGTGGAACACGACCGCGACGTCGCCGAAGCGTGCAAATACCTGGAGCGCTTCCCCGTGCTGGGTTTCGACACCGAGACGCGGCCTTCGTTCCGGCCGGGCGTCATGTTCCGCGTGTCGCTGCTGCAACTCTCCGCGCCCGATGTCTGCTACCTGTTCCGTCTCAACAAGATCCGCTTCGACAAGGCCATCATCCGCCTGCTCGAATCGAAACAGATACTGAAGATCGGCGCCGCCGTGTCGGGCGACCTCCACGCGCTGCACCAGATCAAGCATTTCCGCGAGGCGGGCTTCGTGGATCTGCAACAGCTCGCCCCCGACTGGGGCATCGAGGAGAAGAGCCTGCGCAAACTCTCGGCCATCGTGCTGGGCCAGCGCGTCTCGAAAGCGCAGCGCCTGAGCAACTGGGAGGCGACGACGCTCACCGACAAACAGCAGCTCTACGCCGCGACCGACGCCTGGGTCTGCACCCGCATCTACGAGCGCCTGCTCGACACACGCAAATCAAAACGCAAAACGAACGATGATACCCCAAATCCATCTGCGCAGAGGTAAGGAAGAGTCCCTGCTGCGCCGCCACCCCTGGGTCTTCTCGGGTGCCGTAGACTACATCGCGGCCGAGGAGGAGTCCGAAATCGCGGAGGGCGCCCTGGTCGAAGTGCGCACCCATGCCGGCGACTTCATCGCCCGCGGACACTACCAGATCGGCTCCATCGCCGTGCGTGTCCTCACGTTCGACGAGGCGGAGACCATCGACGCCGCATGGTGGGAGCACCGCATCGGCGTGGCGCTCCACGTGCGCCGCACCCTCGGTCTGGTCGAATCGCCCGAGACCGACTGCTACCGCCTCGTACACGGCGAAGGCGACGGGCTCCCCGGGCTGGTCATCGACATATACGACCGCACGGCAGTCGTGCAGTGCCACTCGGTGGGCATGTACCGCGCACGCCTCGACATCGCGGCGGCCCTGCGCGCGGTCTTCGGCGACCGGCTCGCGGCCATCTACGACAAAAGCTCGCAGACCCTGCCCCACAAGGCGGGACTGAATGCGGTGGACGGCTACCTGTGGGGAGCTTCCGACCGCAAGGCGCACGTCGTGCACGAACACGGCCGGCAGTTCCTGGTCAATTGGGAGGAGGGGCAGAAAACGGGCTTCTTCCTCGACCAGCGCGAGAACCGCGAGCTGGTGATGCGCTACGCCGCAGGCCGCACGGTGCTCAACACCTTCTGCTACACGGGCGGATTCTCCGTCTACGCCCTGGCGGGCGGTGCGCGCGAGGTGTGCTCGGTGGACTCGTCGGAGCGCGCCGTGCACCTCGCCGACGAGAACGTGCGCCTCAACTTCGGCGACGACGCGCCCCACACGGCCGTGGCGGCCGATGCCGTGGAGTACCTGAAGAACATCGGCGACCGATACGACCTGATCATCCTCGACCCGCCCGCCTTCGCCAAGCACCACAAGGTGCTGGGCAACGCCATGCAGGGGTACAAGCGGCTCAATGCCCGGGCCCTCGCAC
>VSOO01000236.1 GCA_009774895.1 Alistipes sp.
GTATAACACACAGGCCAATATGGGGGCGGGCCTGGGCAGCCGCCTTACCATAACCGCCGACGCGGGGTCGCAGTTGCTCTCCGACATGGGCAGAAGTGCCATACAAGGCGTCTCGTCGTATGTGAGTAAAAAGCTGCGGACGGTAAAGGTAACGGTAAAGGCGGACCACAAAGTGCTGTTGCTGCCGCCGTTGAAATAGTAAAACAGAGCCACTAAAAAATCCATTTCTCAATCATTAAAAGTAAAACGTTATGAAAAAGATTTTTGTAATGATGTTCGCCCTCACGCTGGGCGCAGGTGCGGCGAACGCACAGGAAGTAACCAACACCGAGGCCGTCGAAGCGACGGAGCAGACGCAGGCGGTGTCGCTCTGCAAGGAGGTCTATCCCGACGCGGAGCGGGACGGCGACCTCTATCACGGCCTCACGCGCAAGCTCACGTTCGACCGCATGATCCCGCCGCACGGGTTGGAGGTTACCTACGACAAGACCGTGCACGTCATCTTTCCGGCGGCGGTGCGCTACGTCGATCTTGGCTCGCCGAACCTGATCGCAGGCAAGGCCGACGGCGCTGAAAACGTCATCCGCGTGAAGGCCACCGTACGCGATTTCCGCGCCGAGACCAATATGTCGGTCATCACCGAGGACGGCTCGTTCTATATGTTCAACGTCCGCTATGCGGCCGAACCGCTGCTGCTGAACGTCGAGATGTGCGACTTCATCCACGACGGCGAATCCGCGAACCGCCCCAACAACGCGATGGAGGTGTACCTCACGGAGCTGGGGAGCGAATCGCCGCTGCTCGTGCGCCTTATCATGAAGTCCATCCACAAGCAGGACAGACGCGAAGTGAAGCATATCGGCTGCAAACGCTTCGGCGTTCAATACCTCCTCAAAGGCATCCATGCCCACAACGGCCTGCTCTATTTCCACACGCAGATCCGCAACAGCTCCAACGTGCCCTTCGACGTGGATTTCATCACGTTCAAAATCGTCGATAAGAAGGTCGCCAAGCGTACCGCCATACAGGAGCAGGTCATCTTCCCCCTGCGTGCCTACAACTACGCCACGCGCGTGGCCGGAAAGCGGGACGAGCGCACCGTCTTCACGTTCGACAAGTTCACCATCCCTGACGATAAATGTCTTGTTGTAGAGCTGAACGAGAAGAACGGAGGCCGTCATCAGTCGTTTACCATCGAGAATGAAGACCTCGTGCGTGCCAACGTCATCAATGAACTCAAAGTGCAGTAACCATGAAGCGGGTTCTGTTTCTTCTCGTCGCGTCGCTTGCCCTCTCTGTGGGGCAGGCCGACGCGCAGCGATGCCTCCCCAAGATGCGGGGCATCGAGCTTCGGGGCGGCATGGCCGACGGGTTCTACTCGCACACCAGCCGTAACGACGCGGGTTACTACGTCGGAGCGACGCTCTCGACCTACACCAAAGGCGGCGACAAATGGGTCTTCGGCAGCGAGTATCTGCAACGCTACAACCCCTACAAGGGCACGCGGATTCCGACGGCGCAGTTCACGGCGGAGGGAGGTTTCTATTATAACTTCCTCTCCGACGCCCGCAAGATATTCTTCTTCTACGTCGGCGGCTCGGCGCTCGCGGGCTATGAGACCGTGAACTGGGGCGACAAGGTGCTTTTCGACGGGGCGAGGCTCACCAGCAAGGACGCTTTCATCTACGGCGGTGCGCTATCGCTCGAAATGGAAGCCTACCTCGCCGACCGCATCGCCCTGACGGTAAACGTCCGCGAACGCTGCCTGTGGGGCGGCTCTACGGGGCATTTCCACACGCAGTACGGTGTGGGGCTGAAATTCATCATTAACTAATTCACCGAATTACCACCAAGTGACATAAAACCAATTCATTGTATGAAAAACTTAATTCTGGCGGCTGCGGCCGCTTTGGGACTTCTCGTCTCGTGCAACAAGGAAGAGAACGAAATCTACGAACCCTCGAAGGGCACGGTCGTTACCGTATCATTCACCGACGAGGATCCTGCAACGCGTGTATTCTTCGAACCGACAGCAGCCGCGGAGCCGTGGGAGAAAGCACTCAATACGGTCACGATGTTCGTTTTCGATTCGTCTGGCGACCTGCTGGTCAAACGTGCGTTCTCATATGCCGAGCTGACGGCCAAGAAAGCGACCTTCGTCCTGCCGGATGTCTTTCCGGGCGTCGTCTGCGAATTCTACGCAGTGGCGAACCTCGATGTGGCCGCGGTCAAAAACAAGGATATGCTGCTGAATTTCATAGAACACGAACCCGCAGCATACAACGGCACATTCGCCGAAGTTTCGACCCAAGCCAAACGCGCCCGAGGCTTCGTAATGTCGGGTATGACCTCGCATACCATTCAAGACGGAGATTATATGAATAACGTCGCCATTGCGCTCAAACGCACCGTCGCAAAATTCGCTGTTCAAACGATGACATCGCCCGCTTTTGCAGCGAATTACAAAGGGCGGTTGATAATCAAGGGAATTCAGATTTATCGCGCAGCCACACAAGCTCGATTGTTCGATACCGTTTCCGAAAATGCAGACGAGATGAATTACACGACTCGGCAATGGGCAAACCTCGATTCGGATAAATATCAGAATATATTCTACTTATACGAAGCACCCGTCCGAAATGCAGGCAATAGAGTACTGGCGACAATTCACGCAACCTATGATTTGGACGGAGACACTGCAACTTCTGACGATCAAACGAATATGACCTATGAAATAGAGCTCAACGAGCCGATGAACGGAGCCATCGTACGCAATAGCTACTATCTAATGAATATTGTAATCGACGGCTTCAGCCGACACGAAGCGTCGCTGACGATCACCCCAGCCGAATGGGAACCTGTCGCTATGCAGGAATATCGCATTTAAGTTCTCGTGTTTTCCTACTCGCCATCTCGCTCTCGGGTTCGCTACTGTCCTTCTGCGACGAAGAACGCGACATAAAACAGTCGCATGCGTTCAGATTGGAGACGATGTTTGCATAAACACCCGGCGAGCGGTATCGTCC
>VSOO01000237.1 GCA_009774895.1 Alistipes sp.
GACCAGTTCTGCGCGGAGTACAAGAAACACGGCGCAAGCGTACTCGTAGCGGAATATTACCGACGTATCACGGTTTTGAACGGCGTACTCGAGGAGCGCAACAACGAACTGGACGATGCTCGGCAAAAGCGAACGAGCCTTGCGGAATTCCTCCTCGGCAAGGCCACTGCCTATAACGATACGGATTTCTATCGTGAAGCCGTAAGGCTCATCGGAAGAAAAGCGGCGGTGCTATACAAGGTTAAGAGCGGACTGCCCCTTTGGGAGGAAGATGTGGTGTGTCTCGAAGAGGTGCTGGCCGACTAATGCACAAAACCGAATAAAACAGGATAGAGATGAAGTATATCGAATTACCAACGGCCAAGAAGGCGCGCATCCGACGGGCGCTGGGCGTAAGCCGCGTAACGCTGTGGTCGGCCCTGACTTTCCAGACCCAGAGCGCGCTGGCAGAGAAGATTCGCCGCATGGCCTTGCAGGACGGCGGGCGCGTGATAAGCGAGGTCGATGTCACGAACGGCTTCATGCCGAATTGCGAGACCGCTTTTGAGCATGATGCCGACGGCGTGCGACGGATTATTCAGACCTTCTCGAACGGCGCTCGAGTGGAGCTCGACAACGCCACGTGTACGGCCGAGATCAGCCGGAACGGACGTTCCGTGAAGACGTTCTCCGACGTCAAGATGCATGATTGGGGCAACATCGTATTCGAGACACAAAGTCTCGCAAATTCATTGAATTAGTGAGCTACCGGTTTCCCGCGAACGCGTAAGGCGTTGTCCAGAGCGATACCGGCGCGGGATCAAGAACGAAACGACAATGGAATATTTCGGGAATACAATAGCGGTAACAATGCACGAGCTGACGCGGTCGGACGACGGGGAGGCGATTATGAGTCAAGCCGCATACGACTGGAATGTCCGGCAACGGAATATGAATGTTCTTCAGCGTGCATGCCGCTGTAAAAAGGCCCTGATCGAATATCGCTCGCTTCCGGAACGCTTCCGCACGCGCTTCGAGAAAAAATACGGTGATCCCGAGAAGACGATGAGACAAGACGAAATGCCGCTTGCGATGGATACTGACGCGCAGCGCTTCTACCACGACCACCTGCTACCCAACGGCGACCATCTGCCGGATGAGAAGCAAGCCGAATACACGTTGAACGCACGGGTGCTGAACGCCCTGCGGGATATGCTCGAAACGCAGAAGACGATGCGCCGGGCCTACGGCAATCATACGCCCGTAATCTGGTCGAATATCTTTGCCGCAGCCGAGGAGCTGCGCGAGGCCTATGGCCATACGCTCCCGAAAAGCGAGGCCCGTCTGCGCGACAAGCTGCGACAGTACCGCAAGGAGGGCTACGGCTGCCTTGTCTCGGGCAAGTTCTGCAACAGCAATACGCTGAAGATAACCAAAGCGGCGGGCCGTCAGATCGTCGCGCTGCGCCGCTGCCGCGTGCCGGTCTACACGACCAAGCAGCTCTTCGAGGAGTTCAACCGCATTGCTGAGCGTCGCGGCTGGAAGCCGCTCGCCTCGCAGTCGTCGCTGGTGCAATACCTCGAACGGCCGGAGGTCAAACCGCTGTGGTACGACGCCGTCTACGGCGAGCTGGCGGCCAAACAGCTTTACGCCCGTCACAACAAGACCGAGATGCCGACCATGCGCGATTCGCTGTGGTACGGCGACGGTACGAAGCTTAACCTCTTCTATAAGGCGGTCGAAAACGGCCGGACGGTCGTGCGCACGGTCTCGGTCTATGAGGTCATCGACGCCTACAGCGAGACGCTGCTCGGATACTCCGTCAGCGCCAGCGAGAACTTCGACGCACAATTCGCCGCTTTCCGCATGGCCATCGAGACGGCCGGCTGCAAGCCCTACGAGATCGTGACGGACAATCAGGGTGGCCAACGGAGCAAGATCGCGCAGAAGTTTTTCGCGAACATCTGCCGCATCAATCGGCCGACGGCGCCGTACAACGGACCGTCGAAGAGCATCGAGTCGGCATTCGGCCGCTTTCAGCAACAGGTGTTGCATGAGGACTGGCGCTTCACGGGCGGCAACATGACCTCGAAGGAGGCGTGGAAAATCAATCGCGAGTTCCTCGAAGCGAACAAGGAGAAGCTGTTCACCTACGAGGAGATGCTGGCGGCCTATGCCGCGGCCCGCTGCAAGTGGAATGCGATGAAGCACTACCGGACAGGGATCGCCCATGAGGAGATGTACCGTGCGAGCGCGAATCCGGCCACCGACCCGATTACGGAATTCGACCTGATCGACCTGTTCTGGCTGACGACCGAGCAGCCGAGCCTGTTCACGGCCGACGGCATCACGGTCCAATACCGAAACCGCAAGTATACCTACGAAGTTCTGACCGCAGACGGCCGCCCGGACTACGAGTGGCGCCGGGACAATACCGGTCGGGAGTTCTTCGTGAAGTTCGACCCGCAGCGCATGGACCGGGCGCTGCTCTACACCCGAACGCCGATGGGGCTGCGCTACGAGACGGTGGCCTACCCCTACCTTTCGATTCGCCGTAACATTCAGGAGCAGCAGCCGGGCGACATGGAGCTGATCCGCCTCAACGACGAGGCGAACAAGCGCGAGCGGGTGCGCCGCCAGATCGAGGCGCATGCACTGGAACTGGAACACGGCGTCGCCCCGGAGCAGCACGGGCTGCGGACTCCGGCCCTCAAAGGCATCAGCGAAAAGGAGTACGAGCGGCTGGCCGACGCGGTAACGGTCCTGCCGACCGAGCCTGCGACCGAACCGCTTGCGGTCGGCGAATATACGAAAGTCGTCAGCAACATGGATTTCGACCCGACGGCCGTCTTCAGCAGAATGTAAATCCAAAATCATAAAAGACAATGAAACAATTGACCATCGAACAGAAGCAGAGCATTCGGGAAAAACTCGTCGAGTACACGAAGCGGTTCCCGACGCAGACGAAAGCCGCGAACTCGCTCAAAGGAACGAGCGCCGGTACGGTGAATGCCATCCTGACCGGCAAGTTCGAAAACATCAGCGACAACATGTTTCTCAACATTCGTTCGCAAATCGAATCGACGCGCATGGATGGCTGGCAGCTCTGTACGACCGCGGCTTATCAGGATTTGAATACGCTGATGCAGGATGCGCAGCAATACCAGAACGTTGCATGGGTGGTCGGTCCCGCCGGCATCGGGAAAACCACAGCGGCAACGCTCTATGCCCGCCAGAACCGCAACGTCTTCCTGCTGCCTTGTTCGGAGGATATGCACAAGTCGGACTTCATTCATGAGCTCGCACGCAAAATCGGTATCCGTACCGACGGACTGACCGTTCGCGAAACCTTGTCGGCCATTACGGACGAGCTGGTCACACTGGAGCATCCGCTGCTTATTTTCGATGAAGGCGATAAACTGACCGATTCGGTGATGTATTACTTCATCTCGCTCTATAACGCGCTGGAGGATAAGTGCGGGATGCTTTTCCTGTCGACTCCGTACATCAAGCGCCGTATGGACCGCGGGCTGAAGCTCGACCGCAAAGGGTACGATGAGATGCACTCGCGCATCTGTCGCCGGTTCGTCGACCTGTCGAAGGTGACGGAGCATGAAGTGTCGGCGGTATGTCGGGCGAACGGGCTTTCGGACGAACGGGAAATCCAGCGTGTCATCGCCGATTCGAATGCTTGCGGGTTCGATTTGCGCCGCGTGAAGAAAGCCGTCCACAAACAGCGTCGCATTGCAGCGGCAGCAAGACTTTAACGCCGTTCAAACACTGTTCAAACGCTGTTCAAATGGGACGCACATTATCAGCCAAACAGGTATTGACCCTCAAGCGCCGGACGATCCGTCTGGGCGGCATCTGGGCAGACTGCGTCGGGGAGATCGACCGCACGGGAGTGGTATTCTTTTGGGCCAACTCGGGCAACGGCAAGACCTCGGCGGTCGTCACTTTCTGCAAGGAGTTGACCCAGTTCGGTCGGGTGCTCTACCTGCCGCTGGAGGAGGGTCTGGTAGGCACGACGCAAGACACCATCCGTCGTTACGGACTGGACGAGTGTGGTCGGAAATTCCAGTACAACGAGACGATGACCTTTAAAGAGATGGATGAACGGTTGTCGAAGCCTCGCTCGTGGGATTTCGTGGTGATCGACTCGTTCCAATATACGCAGATGAGCTACAAGGAGTATATAGCTTTCAAGGAGCGCCACCGCAATAAACTGCTGATTTTCGTCAGTCATGCCGACGGCAAGCGTCCGGACGGACGTGCGGCTATGAAGGTCATGTACGATGCGTCGCTGAAAATCTGGGTCGAAGGCTACAAGGCGTTCAGCAAAGGACGGTACATCGGGCCGACGGGCGAATGCACGGTCTTCGAAGAAGGAGCCAAACGCTACTGGGAGGGGAAGGCACTAAACAGAAAATGATATGAATTTAGACTCGCAAAACAAGGTGCTGAAAGCGGGGTTTATGATCGTCCGCAAGGATGACTACCCGCAGCCGAAAATCAAGTACAAACAGTTCGGATTTCCCGAATGGCGGACACTCGAGAAGTTCGACACGAAGGCGGCGCGGGACCGTCGGTTTAAGGACCTGCTGCATGACAGCAGCATAATCGAAGATTGACCTATGGATATCAAGAAAATCTACATCAGCGGGAAGATCACCGGACTGCCCATTGAAGAGGTGATCGCCAAATTTCGGGCCGCGGAAGTGAAAATACGGCGTTTCGGGTTCGCGCCTGTCAGTCCGCTCTGTAACGGGTTGCCGCTCGAAGCGGAGTGGGCGGATCAGATGGGCGAAGACATCAAGCTGCTGCTCAAAAGCGATGCGATTTATATGATGGCGGATTGGCAGCAGAGCGAGGGTGCTACTCTCGAGTACCTGATCGCCCGTCAGCGGCGGATGCGCATCTTCCGTGCCGCAACCTTCGATGCTCACGCAGCTATCGAAACGAATACCGAACTATCCCATGAACCGGAAGCGTAACTATTCTCGGCTCTACGCCATCGCCAAAGCGAAGAGCATCGACCTCGAGCAGCACAAGGAGGTGCTGGTGTCGCAGTTCACCGGCGGCCGCACGTCATCGCTGCGAGAGATGACCCCGACCGAGTACGAGGAGATGTGCGAATGTCTCCAGACGGGCAAGCAGCTCGGCGAAACCTCGGCCGCATACAAGGAGCGGTTGCGCAAGGCGCGCTCGGCGGCATTGAACCGTATCCAGCGGCTCGGGGTCGATACGGCCGACCGGACATTCGCCGCGGTGAATGACTTCTGCCTCGACCCGCGCATCGCCGGTAAACCTTTCGGAATGCTGACTATTGACGAGTTGCAGGCTCTCGTGCCAAAACTCGAAGCGATCCTCCGCAAACCGAAGCCCGTAAAGCCGCAGCGGGTCATTCCGATTTCATACATCGTTCGTCCTGACCAACTGCCGAGCTGATATGGAAAAACCGATTATCGAAGTCGATTTACAGGGGTCGGATGGCAATGTGTTCGCCCTGATGACGAAGGCTCGAGCAGCGATTATTGCGGCCGTTCCGCGCGGAGGGTCGGCGGTGGAGCGTCGATGGAAGCGGGAAAAGGCCGAATGCGAAGCCGACAAAATGATGAGGGCGGTGATGCAGTCGCACTCTTACGACGAAGCGTTGTCGGTTATCCGGCAATATGTAACGATTCAGGAGAAAGGAGGTGGCCTATGAAGTAACCGGTACGGGTGGCGACAGGAAATGAACAACGAAATGGGAAAAATTGGCTGTTGTTTAGAGATTAGCAGGGGTTCGAGTCCCCGGCCACCCGCAACCCCCTTTTTAGATGAAGACTCGAGTGCAAGTAGAGCGACGATGGCGCAGGGATTACCCGCTGGAGGATGCGGCTGTTGCCCGGGTTCGATTCCCGGCGACTTGCAAATAAAATTACAGAAACACATTAAAATAAATTCTATGACAAAATCGGAAGACTTCAACGCAGGCTGGTTGAACTGCCTGTTTTCATTTGCGGCGGAACTGCTGCGCTGCGACCGCCACGGGGCGGCTCGAATCATCAAAACAGTTATGAAAGAGGCCGGAGTGACGGACGACGAACTGGTCGGCGTCCTTGCTAAATCGGACGAAATAGGAATGCCGGAACAGGTCTATGACTGTTTGGACAATATGTATTTAGACTAACTTTTTTAATTCAACTATTTATGAGAAAAATTTTAGTGAGCGGTTGCGCAAACTGTCCTTACCTGACAGTCTGGAATGATGGGAATGAGGAGAAAGAGCCTCATGACCGTATTTGCTC
>VSOO01000238.1 GCA_009774895.1 Alistipes sp.
GATAAGACCCTCAAAACATTGGATGAGCTGGTAAAGACGACCCAGTATTCGTTCGACGGGCAACGTTTTCTCACGGATAGGGAGTTGTCTCAACTCTTGAAGATCAGCCGACGGGCCTTGCAGGCATACCGCACGGCAAGGATCATCCCTTACTATCTGATTAGCGGTAAGGTGATCTATAAGGAATCGGAGATACAGCGGATGTTGGAGGACGTGCGCCAACGAAGCCTGCACGAGCAAGAGCTGGTATGACAATCGAGGCGGCCTTTCGGGGCCGCCTCGCTCTTTAATTGATGCTCGTATTCGTTGTCGGCATCTTCCACACGACCTCGGGCGTGGTTGCCCGCTCGATGATCCAACGTCTGAAAATCGAGGCCTCTCGCGAATCGAGCCGAAAGGCCAAAGCCGCAATCATTTCGAGCGAATAAACCTCGACCGAGCTGCCGTCTTTGTAGCGCTTCATACGGCAAGCTGCGTCTTCGCACAGAACGTCGCTCTTGCGGATAGAGCGGATGTTGGCTCCGACGGCCAATACGAAGACGCAGAACAAGTCGGCGATCTGGTGCTGCGTCAGCCACACGCCGCCGCTCGTCGGACGAATGGTTACTCGGTCGTTTTCGATGGTTATGGGTTGCGTGGTCATTTTCATCTTTTTTAGCGTTGAAATATAGTTAATTATTCGTTCTTCTGCAACTGCAGCGTATGGGGGCCGGCCTCTCGGCCGGCTGTTCGTCGCAAAACTCGACAGGCTGCTCCCGCATGCAGCTTTTCAGCCGGCGCATATCGTCATCCACCTTCGTGTCGGTCACGTGGGCGTAGATTTGCGTGGTGACGATTCGTTTGTGTCCCATCATGCGGCTGACCGTTTCGATCGGCACGCCCATCGACAAGGTAATGTGCGTTCCGAAGTTGTGCCGCGCCTTGTGAAAGGTCAGATGCTCGATGCCATAGAAAGCACCCAGCCGGGAAATGAGCCTTTGCAGCTTGCTGTACGAGCAGACGGGTAGCAGCCGATCGTCAGTGCGCTCCGCCCGGTATTTTTCGAGGATGCGCCGCGGCAACTCCAACAGCGGCACGACCGATTCCGTGCCGGTCTTCTGCCGCCGTATGCGAATCCGCAGCGGGCCGTCCTCCGCCCGTTCGATATGTCGGGCCGAGAGGCGTCGCAGATCGGCATAGGCCAGCCCCGTGAAGGTCGAGAAGATGAACCAGTCGCGCGCACGCTGCAACTCGGGGTCGGCGACCTGCCGGGCGAGCAGCCGTTCGAGGTCTTCGGATTTCAGATGGCGGCTCTTGCGCTTGGGCAGTTCGGGATGCAGGTCGCGGTAAGGGTCGCAGCGCAGCGTCCCCTGACCGACGGCCCGGCGGGTCATCTTCTTCAATCGGTAGAGGTGCTCGTGTACGGCTTTTATCCCCAAGCAACGCTCCGTGCGCAGGAACAGATCGAACGCATCGTAGAACGTCGCGTCGAGACTGCGCAGCGCAATGTCCTCCGCTGCGTACTCTTTCCGCACGAACGCCGCGAGGTGGTTATAGGAGTTCGCATAGCTGGCGAGGGTCTCTTTCGTGCGGTCGATGCCGACCCTTTTGCGGAACTCCTCGTTGTGCTCCCGAAAGAGCGCCAGCAGCATCGTCGGCTTCTGCCCGATGCCTTTCACGGCATTCTTCACCGCTTCGGCCGTCACGAAGCCGAGGTCGCTGCGGATGCGGTCGTAATGGCTGCGGATGATCTCCGTAAGACGATCGATCGCACGGTTTACCTCCGAGGCGTTGCGGCTTTTGCCGTCGGCGCGTCCCGTCGTCGGATTCCAGAGGGCAGGATCGACCGCGACTTTCGTACCGATCTGCTCGGAAGCGGCGTCGATGCTGATTTTGCATAGGAGCTGGCACTTTCCGTCCTTGCGGACTTTCGTGCGGTTGATGTAGAACAGCACGGCGAATGTGCTGCGACGTTTTATGGGGCGATTATCGAGTTGCATATATTCAAGTATTAAATGGCGACGTTCGAGAACCGCTCTGCGATGCGGCCGTCGAGCTGTCGGGTGTCGGTTTCGATCTTGCCGTCGGTTACCTCGGCGTAAATCTGCGTCGTGTCGATGCGGCTGTGCCCCAGCATGCGGCTGACCGTTTCGATAGGCACGCCGTGCGAGAGCGTGATCTCCGTCGCATAGGTGTGGCGCGCTACGTGAAAGGTCAGCCTGCGGTCGATGCCGCAGAGGGCGGCGATCGTTTTCAAGGCAGCGTTGATCGCGCTGTTGCAGTACATCGGCAGCAGCTTGTCCTCCGGCGCGAGGCCGTCGTACTTATCGAGAATCCGCAGCGGCAGGTCGAGCAGCGGTATCTCGAAACTTACTCCTGTTTTCTCCCGAGTGGCTTTAATCCATACTGTTCCGTCTTCAGCTGTTTCGAGGTTCGCGGCGGTCAAGCGATACATATCGCCGTAGCTGATCCCTGTATAGCAGGAGAAGAGAAACAGATCGCGGACGAGATAGAGCCTCGATGAAGGGAGCGGTGTAGTCATCAGCCGCCGCAACTCCTCGCGGGTCAGGTATCGCTGCTGGCGACGCGGGCGTTGCGGATCGTATTCGGCGAACGGATCGGCCGTGACGATTCCCGAAG
>VSOO01000024.1 GCA_009774895.1 Alistipes sp.
GGCATAGACGCTGCCGTTCGCCACGAAGTAGCGCAGGACGATGCCCTGCGCCGCCAGGCGCCCGGCCGTGTCTGCCGAGAACTCGCCCCACGGACGCAGCTCGTCGGCCGTCTTCTGCAACCGGGCGATCTCGGCCTGGAGCGCCGCGGCCGACAGCCGCGCCGCATCGTAGTGCGCATAGGCCTCGGCACCCGAAGCGAAGGGCACGGCTCCGGCATCGAAGTGCTCCCCCGCGGCGAACGCCCGCAGGTGCTCCTCCGCGCGGGCATGGCCCTCGATGTCGAGCAGCAGCTGGCGGTCCTCCTCGGAAGGTTCCCAGCCCGTGACGGTGATGTCCACCAGGCCCAGACCGCGCAGCCGCTCGATTAAGTCCCCGCTCTGCGCCGCAAAGAGCACAAAGTCGTATTTCGACATTTTCGCTATCATAACATCGCGCCCTCCCCGGCTTGCTGTTGTTTGGTTTTCACGATCTTCTGGGCCGATTTCGAAAGGTTCTCCTCGTCCTCCATGAATCGTTTGATCTTGCGTATGGCGTCCTCGTAGCCGGGTATCTGCACCTTTTCGTACAAGTTCACCTTCTGAGTGGTTTTGCGGCGGGCATAGTCCAGGAGCTCCATCTTGCGTTCGTAGACCTCGTATTCGATGCCCAGCTGCGCCATGCGCCGCAGGATGTCGATGCCGTCGGCATACCATGCCGGAGACGAAAACAGATCGTAGGGTTTCTGCTCGAAGATCACCTCCCGCAGCACGGGCGTGCGCACGCCCGCGATCTTCTGCACCGCAAGGTCGATGTCGGCCACGCGCAGCAGGTCGCCGTCGAACTCGCCCCACAGCGCCGTCATGTAGTCGTAGTCGGCCTTCAGTCGGTCGAGACGCTCGCGGCAGTCGGCGGCGGAGTCCTTAGCCTTCTTCACCTCGGAACGGAGCGCCGACTCCTTACTTTTGATCGTAGGGAGCGCTTTCTGGCGCATCTTGAGCTGTTTGCCCAGCTCGCCGAGCGAAGTCTTGTTGTATTGGAATTTGATCGCCATGGCGCATCAGGATTTCCAGTATTTCGCGATCAGCTCGGCCTTGACGGCCACCTCCTCCTTCGTGAAGTACTCCGCGAAGAGCCTCCACGCCGTGTCGAGCATCTCCGTGATGTCGATATTGACGTCGATGGCCAGCAGACGCTCCGAGTAGTCGTGGGCGAAGCGCAGCGCGCGTTCGTCATAGTCCGAGAGGTCGAAGCCGTTTTCGAGCTTCGTCTTCGCATTGGCCGCATCGGCGTAGAGACGCACGCAGGCGTTCATCACCTGGGGATGGTCCTCGCGGGTCTTCTTGCCGATCACCAGCTGCTTCAGACGCGACAGCGAGCGGAACGGATCGACGATGACCTTGCCCGTGTCGGAGTCGTTGCGCAGGAAGAGCTGGCCCTCGGTGATGTAACCCGTGTTGTCGGGGATGGCATGCGTGATGTCGCCGCCCGAAAGGGTCGTTACGGCAATGATGGTGATCGAACCGCCGTTGGGCAGCTGCACGGCCTTCTCGTAGATCTTCGCCAGGTCCGAATAGAGCGAACCGGGCATCGAGTCCTTCGAGGGGATCTGGTCCATGCGGTTCGAGACGATGGCCAGGGCGTCGGCGTAGAGGGTCATGTCGGTGAGCAGCACCAGGACCTTCTCGCCCTTGTCCACGGCGAAGTACTCGGCGGCCGTGAGGGCCATGTCGGGCACGAGCAGACGCTCGACGGGCGGATTCTCGGTCGTATTGACGAACGACACGATGCGGTCGAGGGCTCCGGCGTTCTCGAACACCTGCTTGAAATAGAGGAAGTCGTCGTTCGTGAGGCCCATGCCGCCCAGGATGATCTTGTCGGCCTTGGCGCGCAGCGCCACGTTGGCCATCACGGCGTTGTAGGGCTGGTCGGGGTCGGCGAAGAAAGGAATCTTCTGTCCGGTGACGATCGTATTGTTCAGGTCGATGCCCGCGATGCCCGTGGCGATGAGCTCCGAGGGCTGGCGGCGGCGGAACGGATTGACCGTGGGGCCGCCGATCTCGCGCGCCTCGCCGTCGAGCGCCTCGCCCCCTTCGAGGGGTTCGCCGTAGGCGTTGAAGAAGCGGCCCGCGAGGTTGTCCGACACGCGGAGCTTGGGCGGCTCGCCGTGGAACACCACCTCCGAGTCGGTGGCGATGCCCTCGGTGCCGGCGAAGACCTGCAACGTGACGTTCTCGCCCATGATCTTCACCACCTGGGCCAGCTTGCCGCCGACCGTGGCCAGCTCGTCGTTGCCCACGCCCGAGGCGCGGAGCGTGACGGTGGCCTTGGTGATGTTGTCGATTTTCGTATATATCTTCTGAAATGCACTTGTTGTCATGACTCGCTCTTAATTGGAAAGTTGTTGGGTCAGGTAGGCGGCGATCTGTCGTTCGTACCCCTCGAACTTCTCCGACCGCCACTCCGAGTAGTTCATCTGGCGGAAGAGGTTGATAAGACCCTTGAAGAACTGGGCGCAACGCTCGAAATCGGTGAATCCGAAGTCGCGGCGGCAGATGTCGATCACCATGCCGTACATCGTCTTCTGGCGCTCGATGGGGCAGTTGGCGTCGATGTCGTCGAAGGCGTCCTGCTGGAGAATCACGAAGTCGAGGAGCTCCGACTTCCAGAACCGCTCGTGGTACTCCACGGGCACGCCGTCGTCGCCGAGGATGTTGATCTGGTCGTTGGCCTCCTTGCCGCGCTGGATGATGGTCTTGCCCTCGTACACGAGGTCCGCCCAGTGCTTCTCGATGCGTTCGTCGAGGTATTCGCGGATTTCGGGATATTCGAGGTACTTCGAGTAGGATTCCAGCGGGTCGATGGCCGGATAGCGCTTCGAGTCGGCGCGGCCCTGCGACAGGGCGTAGAAGCAGCGCGCGGCCTTCTTCGTCGATTCGGTCACGGGCTCCTTGAGGTTGCCGCCCGCGGGCGACACCGTGCCGAGGAAGGTCACCGAGCCCGTGGCGCCGTTGTTGAGCTTCACGAGGCCCGCACGCGAATAGAAGTTCGAGATGATCGCCGAGAGGTCCATCGGGAAGGCGTCCTGGCCCGGAAGCTCCTCCAGACGGTTCGACATCTCGCGCAGCGCCTGGGCCCAGCGCGACGTGGAGTCGGCCATCACGAGCACCTTCAGTCCCATCGCACGGTAGTACTCGCCGATGGTCATGCCCGTATAGACCGACGCTTCGCGCGCCGCCACGGGCATGTTCGAGGTGTTGCAGATGATGATCGTGCGCTCCATGAGGTTGTGGCCCGTGCGGGGGTCGATCAGCTCGGGAAACTCCTTGAAGATCTCGACCACCTCGTTGGCACGCTCGCCGCAGGCGACCATGATGATCACGTCGGCGTCGGCCTGCTTCGAAATGGCGTGCTGGAGCACCGTCTTGCCGGCGCCGAACGGTCCCGGGATGAAGCCCGTGCCGCCCTCGGCCATCGGGTTGAAGGTGTCGATGGCGCGCACGCCCGTCTCCATCACGCGCGACGGACGCGGCTTCTCCGCATAGCAGCGCACGGCCTGCTTCACGGGCCACTTCTGCACCATCGTGATCTCGTGGTCGGCACCCGCCGCGTCCGTCACCACGGCGATCGTGTCGGTCGCCTTGTAGCGGCCCGCGGGAGCCACGCGCTTCACGGTGTAGTCGCCCGTCATCGTGAAGGGCACCATGATCTTGTGGTCCACCCACTGCTCCTTGACCTGGCCGAGCCACGACGCGGCCGACACCCGGTCGCCGGCCGAAGCCAGGGGCTCGAAGTCCCATTCGGCGTCGAAGTCGATCGGATCGGTGATCGAACCGCGCGTGATGAAGAGGCCCTCCATCTTTTCGAGGTCGTTCTGCAAACCGTCGTAGTTGCGCGAGAGGATGCCCGGCGCGAGCGTCGCTTCGAGCATGTGGCCCTCGAACTCGACCCGGTCGCCGATCTTCAGTCCGCGGGTGCTGTCGAATACCTGCACGTAGGCGCTGTCTCCCACGACCTTGATGACCTCGGCCATCATGCGGATACCGCCCGTGTGCACGTGACATATCTCGTTTTGGCCCACGGGTCCGTCGGCCTTCACGATCACGATATTCGAAATGATACCGTTTACGTGTCCAGTAGTTTTCATTATTCGGATTCTATTGTTTGTTTATCAACTCTTTGCCGTCGAGCCCGTCGAGCAGGCGCGCGAACATTTCGCGCCCCGTGCGTTCGCTCAGGCGCGTCCAGCGCGCCACGATGTTCACGCGCACGAGGTACGACAGCACGGCATTAATATTGAAATAGTCGAACGAAGCCAGCTCCACGGCCTCGTTCCAGCGGATCAGGTCGAGTTTGTGCTCCTTCTCCAGCAGGTTCGCCTCCTCGTTCACCGCGGCGATCACCGCATCGACACAGGGCAGTTCGCCCCTCAGTCCGAAGTCGGCGGCCGAGCTGCGGCGCAGCTGCGCGGCCACATCGCCGCCGCCCACCACCGCTTCGTCCGTCGCACGGCCCGCAGCGCGGGCGCCCACGGCGGCGGCGATGTTGCGCAGGTTGCGGTCGAAGAGCGACCATTCGCGCAGGAAGCGGCTCGACGACCGGGCGCACTCGGCATAGTAGGCCTCGAAGAGCGCCGCCTCGAAGCGGACGTTCATGTCGCGCTCCCCGGCCTCCTCGCCCTCGGGATCGCCGTAGGCGCGCACCACGTCGGCCACACGGCGCGGCAGACGCACGGGATGCCGCAGCTCCTCCTCCAGTTCGTCGGGCGCGAGGTTGCCCAGCGGGTTGCGGGGCTTGCGGCCCGCGCGCAGCGCCGCGAGGTTCTCGCAGTCGTAGTAGCCGTAGAGCAGGCGCACCTCGCGGGCGTCGGAGTCCGACACCTCGTCGAGGATCGCACCGACGATGGCCCGGGCGTCGAAACCCTTGGTGTCGGCGTCGAGCGCGTACTCCTTCAGTCCGGCGACCAGCGCATAGTAGTTGCGTCCGGACATGGCTCAGGCCTCGAAAAGCATTCGGAAAACCTTCTCGCGCAGGTATTCGCGCAGCAGGGCGTCGAAATCCGCGTCGGAGAACGAAACGTAGTAGCCGCCGTCCCTGGCGCCCACGCGGAAGCCGCCGCTCACGCGGTCGGAGTAGCCCACCTCGATGCCCGCGGCGAGCAGCTCGCCCGCGGCGTCGGCGAACGCACGGTCGAACCGTTCGCGCTCGGCCTCGGGCAGCAACGCCTGCAACTCGACTTTCGACGCATCGGCACCGTTCCAGTTGCGGGCCGCAACCAGCAGCATCTCCTTGATGAAGGCGGGGTCCATCGCGGCGGACTTCACGCCCTCCGACGTGGTGCGGGCGACGATCATCGAGGCGATCTGCTGCTTGATCTTCGCCACGGCCTGCTTGCCGGCCAGCGAAATCTCGGTCATGGTGTTCTTGCGAATGTCCTCGGCCTGCGCTTCGGCGCGCCGCACGATCTCCTCGGCACGCGCACGCGCCTCCGACTCGATGCGGCCGGCGGCGGTTTCGGCCTCCGACACCAGACGTTCCGCCTCGGCCCGGCCCTTCTCCAGACCCTCGTCGTAGAGCTTGCGGGTCAATTGTTGCAGTTTGTTTTCCATAACAATATCTTTGTTGGTATTCGTTTCTTTTTTGAAGCCTTCAAATATACGAAAGTTTCCCAAATAACCGCCTCCGTCGTCCGACTTTTTTCACACTTCCCGACCGAAAACGGGGACAAAAAAAAGCCGGAGACCGAAGCGCGCTCCCGCCGCTCCGCTCTCCGGCTGCACGCGCCGAGGCGCACTACCGGTGTTCGGGGCGCAGCAGGTCGAGCACCGTCTTCACGGGCGAGAAAGTCGTGACGGGCACATCGACGAAGACCGTAATCCACCGCGCCATGGCGCCGTTCCACAGTCCGGGCAGCTCCTGCGCACGCAAGGGGCGCCCCTCGCTCGATTTCGACGAGATGAATCCCGTGGCCGGATCGACGAACTCCTTCAGGTCGTACTTGCCGCCTCCCGCACGACGCACGCAGCACACCAGGTCCACCGGATTGAAGTGCGTGGCGCTCTGCATGAGGTGGCGGTCCGCAGGCGCGATCTGGCTCGACTCGGCGATCTGCAACGACTCGGTGCCGTCGTCGTTCGCCACCCAGAACGGCCCGCCGCCCGGCTCGCCCTCGTTGCGCACCATGCCGCACACGCGCATCGGACGGTCGAGCACGCGGCGCAGCAGCGCGGCATCGTACCCGGCGGGCAGCTTCACGCACAGCTCGCGCTCGACGAACGCCGCGGCGGCCTCCGTGTCGGCATCGCCCGCGTCGAGCCGCGCGATCCACTCGTCCGCCCGCGCCCGCAGATCGAGCAACAATCCCGCCAGGGCCTTTTTATAAAGGACCGTATCGCCGCGCCGGGCGTCGGTGGTCACGTTGTCGATGTTCTTGACGAAGATCACGTCGGCGTCGATCCGGTCGAGGTTGCCGATCAGCGCCCCGTGGCCCGCGGGACGGAAGAGCAGCTCGCCGCGCCCCGTGCGGAAAGGCCGGTTGTCGGGATCGACGGCGATCGTGTCGGTCGAGGGCTCCTGCACGGAGAACCCGATGTCGTAGCGCACGCCGTAGCGGCGGCCGTACTCGGGCGCCTTCGCGTCGAGCAGCGCGCGGAAGCCCTCCATGTGTTCGGGCGAGACGGTGAAGTGGATGCGGGCCGTGCCATCCCCGGCGGCGTACTGCGCCCCCTCCGCCAGGTGCTCCTCCACGGCCTTGCGCGCCCCCTCGGGATAGGCGTGGAAGGTCACCAGCCCTTTGGGCTGCGAGCCGTAGCCGAGCCCCTCGTTCACGATGGCGTCCACCGTGCGGCGCGCATCGGCATCGGGCGGCAGCAGCGCCTCCAGCTCGGGCCAGAAGGCGAAATCGCGGATGCGGGCGAGCAGCGTGTCGATCGCCCCGCCGCGCTCGCCGTCGCCCAGAAAGGCGTAGAGGTCGCGGAACATGCGCGTGGCGGCGCCCGACGCCGGCACGAACTTCACGGCGCGCAGGCCGGGTGCCGCGGCGTCGTAACGCTCCGCGGCGGCCCGCACCTGCCCGGGCGCGAGCACGCGGATGCCGTCGCCGGGCGACGCGGCGCGGGAGACCTTCAGCGCGGGGAATCCGCGGCGGAAATTTTCCAGCTGGCGGGCGACGGCCTCCGGCGTGAGGCCGTGGCGTGCGATCTGCTTCGAATCGTTCTCGGTAAACATAGGCTATAAGGGTTTGTTTCGGTCGGTTTGCAACGATCCTCAAATTTAATGAAAATAATTCGTAACTTTGCAATATGATACGCGAATTTCACGATATTCCGCTCCGCGGCCGCAACAGTTTCGGCATCGAACAGCGGGCGGCGCACCTGGTCGAATGCGACACCGAGGAGGACGTGGCCCGCTTCTTCGCCGCGGGCATGCCCCGCGAATGGATGGTGCTCGGGGGCGGCAACAACATACTTTTCACGCGCGACTACGGCGGCACGCTGGTCGTGCAGCGCGCCGCGGGCATCCGCATCGCGGCCGACGAGGGCGACACGGTTTACGTCGAGGCCGATGCCGGCGTCGAGTGGGACGACCTGGTCGCCTGGGCCGCCGAGCGCGGGCTGTGGGGCATCGAGAACCTCTCGCTCATCCCCGGCAAGGCGGGTGCGGCCCCCGTGCAGAACATCGGGGCCTACGGCTGCGAGGCCAAGGAGTCGATCGCGGCCGTGCGCACCTACTGCCCCGAGACGCGCAACACGCTGGTGATGGACGCCGCGCACTGCGGCTTCGGCTACCGCGAGAGCGTCTTCAAGCATCAGCTGAAAGGCCGCGCGATCATCACGGCCGTCACGCTGCGCCTCTCGCGCACGCCGCGGCCGCGACTCGGCTACGGCGACCTGGCCCGCGAGACCGAGGCCCGCGGCGGGGCCACGCTGCACAACATCCGCGAGGCGGTGTGCGCCATCCGCCGCTCGAAACTGCCCGACCCCGCCGTCGCGGGCAATGCGGGCAGCTTCTTCAAGAACCCCGTGGTGGCGGAGCACGTGGCGGCGGCGCTGCGCATGCAGCATCCCGACATGCCGCTCTACCCCGCAGCGGAGCCGGGCACGGCGAAGCTCGCCGCGGGATGGCTCATCGACAAGGCGGGGCTGAAGGGCTATGCGGAGGGCCCCGTGGGCGTGCACGACCGCCAGGCACTGGTGCTGGTCAATCGCGGCGGCGCCACGGGCGCCGAGGTGCTGGCCTTCGCACGCATGGTACAACAACGGGTCGAGGAGCGCTTCGGCATCCGCATCGACACCGAAGTAAACATCGTCTGACGCCCATGAACCTCTGCGAAGAATTCTCCCGCTACGTCGGGCGCAACGCCCTCGTGACGCCCGACGACCGCATACTGCTCGCCGTGTCGGGCGGCGTGGACTCGATGGTCATGCTGCGGCTCTTCGCCGCGGCGGGATACCGCACGGGCGTGGCCCACTGCAACTTCCAGCTGCGCGGCGCCGAGAGCGACGAGGACGAAGTGCTCGTCGAGCAGGAGGCCGCACGCCACGGCATGCCTTTCTACAACCGGCGGTTCGACACCGCAGCCGAAATGGAGCGCACGGGCGACTCGATGGAGATCGCGGCGCGGCGCCTGCGCTACGCCTGGTTCGACGAGCTGAGCCGCGCGCACGGCTACACGGCCGTGGCCGTGGCGCACCACGCCGACGACTCGATCGAGACCTTCTTCATCAACCTGCTGCGCGGCACGGGGCTGCGCGGCCTGACGGGCATATCGGTGCAGAACGGCCGTGTGATCCGGCCCCTGATGTTCGCCTCGCGCAAGGAGATTCTCGAATACGCCGTGGCGCACCGCATTCCGTTCCGCGAGGATTCGTCGAACCGCTCGACCAAATACCTGCGCAACAAGATCCGTCTCGGACTCATCCCCCGCATCCGGGAGATCAACCCCAAATTCACGGGGCTGATGCGCCGCAACCTCGCACGCCTGACCGACGCCCAGCGCTTCATCAACCACGGCATCGAACGCATACGCGACCGGATCGTCACCACGGAGGACGGCACCGACACGATCCGCACCGACCGGATCGACCCGGCATTCCCGCGCGGATTCGTGATCTACGAACTCCTCAGCTCGGCCTACGGATTCAAGGGCGACGTGATCGACGCCCTGTGCCGTGCGCTCGACGCGGGGCTCTCGGGCCGCCGCTTCCACTCCAGGGACTACACGGCGGTCACCGACCGCGACGGGGCGATCGTCGTGCGCCGCACCGAGCCCGACGATCCGTGCGAGGTGGCCGTGCCCGAGGGTGCGCCCCGCATCTACTGCGGCAACTCGGTGCTCTACTTCGAACGGCTCGACATCGACACCATACGCAACTTCGGCGTGCCGGAGCACATCGCCCAGCTCGACGCCGACAAGCTCCGCGCGCCGCTCACGGTGCGCCGCTGGCGCGAGGGCGACTGGTTCATACCCTACGGCATGGCGGGCAAGAAGAAGATCAGCGACTTCCTGATCGACCGCAAGGTCCCGCTGCCCGAGAAGCAGCGCCAGTTCGTGCTGCTGTCGGGCGACGACATCGTGTGGGTCATCGGCCGCCGCATCGACGACCGCTACCGCCTCACGGCGTCCACCGAGAACGTGCTGCGCATAACCAAGGAGATCGTCTGATGGCCAAAACGACCCTGAAATTCCGCGACTCGGCAGCCGCCTACGAGCGCCTCGCGGCCGACATCCGGGCCCGTCGCTTCGCCCCCCTCTACCTGCTCATGGGCGAGGAGAGCTACTTCATCGACGCCCTGGCCGACCTGCTGGCCGAGACGATCCTCGACCCGGCAGAGCGGGCCTTCAACCAGCTCACCGTCTACGGCCGCGACACGGACGGCGGACAGGTGGTGAACCTCTGCCGCCAGATGCCCATGATGGGCGCCTGGCAGGTGGTGATCGTCAGGGAGGCCCAGCAGCTGCGCGGACTCGAAAAACTCGCGCACTACACCCAGAACCCCTCGCCAACGACCATCCTCGTCATCTGCCACAAGGAGAAGAACGCCGACAAGCGCTCCGCGTTCTACAAGGGCGCGGCGGCCCACGGCACGGTATTCGAGTCGGTGCGGCCGCGCGACTACGAGATCGGCCCCTGGCTCACGCAGTTCGCCGCATCGAGGGGCTTCGCGCTCGACACCAAGGCCGCGGCGATGCTCGCCGAACACCTGGGAACCGACATCGCCAAGATCGCCAACGAGCTGGAAAAGCTGGCCGTGTCGGTGCCCGAAGGCACGAAGCGCATCACAGACAGCGACATCGAGACCTTCACGGGCATATCGAAGGATTTCAACAACTTCGAGCTGTGCAAGGCCGTGCTCGCACGCGACACCGAGCGGGCGCTCCGCATCGCCGGCCACTTCGCCCGCAACCCCAAGGAGCATCCGCTGCTGGTCACGGTCATGGCGCTCTTCGGACAGTTCCGGCAGCTCTTCCTGCTGAACTACCTCTTCTGGCAGGCGCGCCGCAAGGGCACGCCCGTGCCGCCCGACGGCGAACTGATGCGCGTATTGAAAGTAAACAACCCCTACGCCGTCGGCGAGCTGCGCCAGGCACTGCCCGCATGGCCCAACAAACGGGTTTTCGCCATCCTGGGCCTGCTGCGCGAGTACGACGCCAAAAGCAAGGGCATCAACGCAGGCGGCGCCCCCGACGGCGAGCTGCTGCGCGAACTGCTGCTCCGCATTCTGCTCCCATGACCGAGGCCTACATGAACAAGAAGATCCACACGCTCGACGGAAACGTCCGCCACCTCGACGCCCACATCGCCGCGGCGGACAAAGCCTCACGCGCGCTCTTCGGCCGTGCGTTCCGCCCCGACGCCGCGGCGCTGGCCGCACGCATCGGCGCGACGCTCGCGGCGGAACGGCCGCCCCACGACCGCTCGGCCTTTGTGCGCCTCCTGCTCGCCCCCTGCGGCGAGGCGACGCTCCGCTTCGCGGGCGTGTCGCTCTACCGCGGCTACGACCTGCGCACGGTGCGGCCCGAGGCGGTAAGCCTCGTCTACGACCTGCCGCTGGGCGAATACCCCACCTCGGCACAGGAGGCGGCCGACGCCCTGGCCGCGGCGCGCGCCGCGGCCCTCGGAGCCCGCTGTGCGGTGCGGTGCGACAGCGGCGGCGTCGTACGCTCGGCGGACGGCGCCCCCCTCTTCGCCGCGGCGGGACACCGTGCGGTCACCCCGCCCGGACCGCGGAGCGCCGCAGCCACGGCAGCCGCTGCCGCGATCGAAGCGGCAGGAATGACGCTCGAAGTGCGGCCGCTGCGCCGCGAGGAGCTGACGGCATTCGAGGAGCTCTTCTACTTCGACCACCGGGGCGTGACCTCCCTGTCCCGGTGCGACGGCGCACTGCTCATGGACATCGCCGCCGCCCGCGTGGCGCATGCCGCCGCTGCGGGGAATTTCGGCGAATAGGTTTTCGCCCGACGGCACCCAACGGCACCCGACGGCACCCGACGGCACCCGACGGCACCCGACGGCACCCGACCGCCACGTACCGCACGCATCGGCATGCATCGGCATGCAAGGCAGCCGCATGATGCACAGACAGCCCGTCGGCACACCGTGCCGTGCAGGTCGCACCGGACCGCAGCCTCCGGCGGCTTTCACCGCCGCGGACGCGGCCCCTCTCCCCGCCTGCGCAACGAAACGGACGCCCCGCACATCCCTTACGCCCCGATCCGCGTATCCGCCCCTTGAATTTCGAAAACCGGGGAAACCGAAACCTTCCCCGGGCGGTTATATTCGCCGTTTCGAACCGGCAGCGGGGTATTCCCGCCGCACAAAACCCACGCACATGAACAGATTCCTATTGCTCTACGCCCTCTGCGCGACGGCGCTGCTCGTCGCGTACGCCCGCGACAGCCGCCGCGAAATCCAACGCCTCACCGAGAATCAGGCCGTCCTCGGCTCCGAGGCGGCGGCCTACCGCACGCAGCTGGGCGAAGCCGCGGCCTCGGCACAGGTGCTCCGGCTGCGCTGCGCCGAATTCGAACGGCTGCGTGCCGAGGATGCCGAGCGCATCCGCCGCCTCGGCATCCGCCTGCGCCGCACCGAGGCCGCGGCACGCAGCGCGACACAGACCCGGCTCGCACTGGAAGCCCCGCTGCGCGACACGGTGTTCCTCCGCGACACGATCCGCGACACCGTGCGCACGTTCCGCTGGCACGACCCCTGGGTCGCCGTCGAGGGCACGATCGCCCGCGACTCGGTGCACTGCCGCGTGGCGAGCACCGACACCCTGCATCAGATCGTGCACCGCATACCGCGCCGCTTCCTCTTCATCCGCTGGGGCACCAAGGCCCTGCGGCAGGAGATCGTGTCGTCCAACCCCCACACGCGGATCGTGCACACCGAATACGTGAAGATCGAGCGCTGAGCCCGCACGCCGCGGCCCGGGCTCCCGTCCGACCCCGGAAGCGCTGCGGCCGTCCGGCCCCGCCCCATCCGTCCCCGCCCCCCGCACCGCAAACAATCGCCCGGCATGGCGGCGGTGTCG
>VSOO01000025.1 GCA_009774895.1 Alistipes sp.
AATCGGATCCCAGGTACCTGACAGTTCGCCCGGGGTAAGCAGCTTATCTGTCCCGGGTTTGTTCCAACCTTCGTCGAACGACGGCACGTGGAGGTAAAGCCCCGTCAGCGGATCAGCCGGGAAGTCGGACGGAAGCTCCGAGAATTGGAGCCGGAGCGTGTTCGGATTGAACGAAAGCACCGCAGCCTTGAAAGCCACCGGCAGGATCTCCGCGCCGTTTTCCGTAATCTGCACATAGGACGAAACGGCCGTGGGCACACCGTCGTTATCGACGCCGCAGGCGATTTTGAGCGTCATGCCTCGCATGGGAGGATTCGACAGCCCCGCAAGCCGTACGCTCCACACCTTGTTCTGCGCGTCCCATGTCTCATTCTCGGTCAGACCGCCGCCGGCCGCATAGTCGGGGAATTCCCAGTTGTCATTCAGACCGAACAGCATGCAGGTCGAAATACCGTTGGCGTTGTACACGAACTTGTTGTCGGGGTCGATGATCGTAACGCGCAGCCATCCGTCCTCGATGTTCGCCTTCAGTGCGAAAGCATCCTCCTCGTATTCGGCGGGCTGGGCTATGTAGTCGTAGGCCACGCAACGCGTGCAGGTCGCACCGTTGGACTCCGTGGCCGAAACCATGAAGTAGATGCGCTCGCCGTCTTCCGGCTTCAGGTAGGGCAGGAACAGCGGCTTGGTGAGCTTGATGTACTTTCCGTCCTTGGAGGTGAAGAGTTTCTGCTCCGTAACGATCGTGCGGCGCACTTCGCCCCAGTCGTTCTTCACGTCGCGCTCCAGCCACCAGCGGTACTCGACATCGGCCGCGAGCGTCTGGCCCGACTTGAGCTGCGCCTCCGAAAGGTCGGTGTAGGTGCGCACGCGGTAGTCGGGAGCCTTCTGCACGTACTCGATCGGTGCCGTGCGCTGCAACTGTCCGGGATTCAGACGCATGGGTTCGTCCGACGGGTTCATCAGGCGCGTCATCGAATTGCCGTCGGCATCGGTCACCTTCACCGTGAAACCTTTCGAGAAATCGGTGGGCAGCACCACGCAGCGCACCTCGACGGCATCGGATGCCGAGGTGCCCGCCGCAATGTCGCCCTCGACCCGCACCCAGGTGCACTCCTGGTAGTTGATGAAGTAGTCGTCGCCATTCTCGCGCACGGCCGGGTCGGCATAGCCCTCGGGCAGGGTCTTGTAGGTCGTAAGGCCGAAGAGTCCGGAGATGGGATAGCCTGCGGCGTTCACCTCCACGCTGCGCAGCCCGGTCTGGGCCGGAGCATAGACCGGAACGACCAGCATGGCCGCCATCGGCTTGAAGAGCACGCCCTTATCCGACGCCTTCCAGCGGCCTACCATCGGGAACACCTTCGGCGCGAGACCGTCGGCCACGTATGCCTGCACGTTGGGCACGGTCTGCCACAACGCATCCACGCCGTACTTCGAGTCGAACATCGGGTTGAGCGCTCCGACCGTAGCCATGTTGAACGTGGCTCCGGGAATGCTCCGCGGCTCCTGAAAGCCGAAGAAGCAGCCCAGGGGCGCACCTTCACGGGGTTTGAAGTGGTGCCAGCTGTAACCCGATCCGGTGTATACGGCCAGCGTATCCTCTAAGGTCCACTCCGGCTTCGTGCCGTCGAGCGCCACGCGCGTGGCCTGCCCGAGGCGCGCCTCGATTGAGTAGACCGTCTCGGTGCCGGAATCGGGAACCAGCGCCTCGTCCCGGGCGCACGACACGACCGCAAAGGCCGCGGCGCACAATAAAAACAATCTTTTCATTTGGTTGCAATTTTTCGATCTACCACTCCCAGGGCGTCGAACTGTCGTCGAACTCCTGCATTTCGCCGAACGGCGTCGATACGGCGAAACCCTGTTCGGTCCGCACGCACACCGTGTCGATTGCCGGCGCTACGTAGGCCGGCTGCGTCGTCGCCGACGCAATCGAATCTCTTTTCATGATTTTTTCGGGAAAAAACGCCCTCCGCCCGAAGCGGAGGACGCAAAATTGATTACTTCGTATAAACGACTTCGTTGGACACATGGTCGGGCAGACCGTCTCCGTCGTCATCGCAGCAGCCTACCTGTATGTAGTGTTCGCCCGGATACATCAGTGCCGGAGTGGTCATGGAGATCGTACCGGCCGTCGCGTCGTACGTTGCCGACAGGAATCCCGCGGCATTCTGCATCGACCAGTCGTTCTTTTTGTCCACCAGCACCCAGGTCTTGTAATTCTCCCAGGTAAACGCCTCGGGGTTCTCCACCGTGATCGTAAGCTTCATACCCGTATAGGTTACGGAAATCTGAATCGTAGCCTCGCCCGTTTCGACTTTCGGCGTATAATAGATGAATTCGTACTGACGGGTGTAAACCGAACCGTCCTTACGTGCGGCGATGAGCTCCAGACGGCACTTGTCGCCCTGCGAGAGGTAGTGTGCGACGTCGGCCATCCGTTCGTGCAGCAGGATCGGCGCATCGGCCGCCAGCGTCACCTCCTCCGCCGTCTCATTGACCGGGAGCCAGCTGTCGCCTGCCGGGCGGTAAAGCTTGATGGAGTAGGTCGTGGCAGCCTCCACCTGATCCGGATCGGCCGGCGTCACGGCGATCTTGCCCTGGTCGTCGGGATCCACGGCGAGCGTGAGCGCCGGTGCGAGCTGGTTGTAGAGCAGCGGCTCGAAAGCCTGCATCTGGCCCGGACGCAGCGCCAGCTCGGTCTCCGATGCGGGCTTTTTCACGGTCATCGTGCTGCCCTCGGCATCGGTGATCTTGAGCGTGAAGCCGTCGCGGTAGTCGCCCGCAGCGACCGCCATATAGAGCTCCGCAGCCGTCTCCGCCTGGGTGCCCGGACGCATTTCGCCCTTCAGCACCACGCGTTTGCTGCCCTCCTCGTCCGCAACGACGTACGTATCGACCTGCTCGGCCGAGGGATCGGCTACGTTGTAGTTCTCGGGCAGGTCGAGGTTGTTCAGGGCCACCTTACCCGTCATGTTGCGCACGGGCGAGGTGAGCTCCACCTGTTCGATCACCACGCCCTCCTCGGCCACATAGAGCGGAATGCGGAAGACGCCTGCCACGGGCTTGAACATCACCTGCGCATCGTCCTCAAGCCAGCGGCCGATCAGCGGCAGGGCGCCCTTGGCGACGGAACCCTCGGTGTAGGTCTGCTCCTCGGGTACGGTCATCGCAATGCGCGAACGCTCGGGTGCACCCATCGGAGCGCCCTGGTACACGGCGACATAATAATCCTGTCGGTAAACGGGTTCGGGGGCGTCGGTGCCCGAAAAAATACCGGTTTGTCTGATTGTCTGGCCGTCCTGCTCGACAGTGCGGGTTTCGTAGACGGCCCAATTCGACGAAAGGACATAGACGCAGTCCTCGTCGTCCCACTTCAGATCGGTGCCCTCGATGTGGACACGGGTGGGGTTGGAAAGCTGTGCTTCAATTACATATTCCCGATTTTCGGAGGGGGGGGGAATTTCACCGTTGCCAATCGCCTCTTTGGCGCCGTCGCAGGCCGTGGCAGCCAGGGCCAGACCGGCGCATCCCAGGAAATGGAGAGATTTCTTCATGACATTCATTGTTTTAGACGTTGTTCTTACCAGGTCCAGACACCATCTCCTTCGTCGAGACCCTGGATCTCGTTCGCCTCCATCGAGACGGCGAAACCCTGCTCGGCATTCACGCAGCACACCGACATCTCGGGTGCGGCGTAAGATTGCGGACGGAAACCCTCCGCACGTACTTCGTACTTCATAGATTTTGAAATAGATAATAAAAATAAATCCGGAACACATATCCGACCGTTCCGGGAAATCGGTCATAGCCTATGTCGAACCTCCGACCGAAAGTCGTCCGCAGACCTGCTGCCGACAGTCGCAACGCATTCGCAACGGAATTGTTCTGCGACAAATATAAACAATTTATTCTGAAATGCCAAAAACAGACACGGAAAATACGCCGTTCGGCCGTCAAATCGCAGTTGCATGCGCGTCCTGCGCAAGCGACCGGCCGCACGGCGAAGCCTCACATCATCCGCCCGAAGGTCCGGCGCCCCGCGAGGTAGCGCAGCACGATCGAACCCCGATAGATATAGGTGCCGGCGAATGCCCGGCGTGTCGCCTGAATCCGGCGCCGGGCCCGGGCGAGTTCGCGATGATGCCGCAGGAACCACCACCACGCGCGGCCCACGGCGCAGAAGTTCCGCCAGCGCCCCTGCGCCAGGTAGGAGAGTGCCGCGAGCGCATCGAGCGGCGGCCGCACCACGGCCGTAAGCAGCCGCTGCGGCGCGGGTGCGCACTTGAACAGCATGGCGAGGTTGTTCCGGTGGTTGAAGTAGACTTTGGCGGGCGACTGCGCCTTCAGCGTGCCGCCGCCCAGATGGTATACCGTGCTTCGGGGCACGATCCTCACGCGGCGGCCCGCAATCCGCATCCGCCAGCAGAGGTCGATCTCCTCCATGTGGGCGAAGAACGAGGCGTCGAAACCGCCCAGCTCGCGGAAGACCTCCGCACGGCAGCAGAACGCCGCACCGCTCACCCAGAACACGTCGCGCTCGTCGTCGTACTGCCCCTCGTCACGCTCCACGCAGCGCAGGATGCGTCCGCGGCAGAACGGGTAGCCCAGCAGGTCGAGATAACCGCCCGCGGCCCCCGCATACTCGAACGACGCCCGGTCGCGCCACGACCGCAGCTTCGGGGCCACGGCCGCCACGTCGGGTTCGCGCTCCAGCACCTCAAGCAGCGGTTCGAGCCACCCCGCCGGGGTCTCCACGTCGGAGTTCAGCAGCACGAAGCACTCCGCATCCACCTCGCGCAGCGCACGGTTGTACCCCTCGGCGAAGCCGTAGTTGCGTCCGAGGCGCACCACGCGCACCGTGGGGAACTCGCGCGCGAGCACCTCGGCGGAGTCGTCCGTGGAGCCGTTGTCGGCCACGGTGACCCCCACCCCTGCGGGCGCCGCGGCCACCACCGAGGGCAGGAAGGTGCGCAGGTGGTCGCGGCCGTTCCAGTTGAGTATGACGATCTCTGCGGTCATTCGCGTTTGTGTTTCCATCTCCGATGGGACCACATCCACAATTCGGGCCGTTCGCGGATCATCGACTCCAGACGACGCACGTAACGCTCCGTGATCTCGTGTTCGGCCACCTCCTCCTCGCCGTCGTAGATGCACTCGAAGCTCATCTCGTAAAAGCCCCTGCGCACGCGGTCCATGCGTGCGAAGTAGACCGGCAGGCGGCATTTGAGCGCCAGCTTCTCGCCCCCGTCGAAGAAGAGCGTGTCCTGGTTGAGAAAGCGGAACCAGTGGCTGTCGGGGCGGCGCGGGGGATTCTGGTCGGCGATGAGGCCCATGACCAGGTTCTTGCCCTCGATGCCGCCGTTGCGGTTGCGCAGGTAGAAGCGCAGGCTCTCGCCCATGGTCACGGTCATCGTATTGTGGCGTCGTCGCAGCCGCTGGTAGAGCTCCTCCATCACCGTGCTGCGCAGCGGATGGTAGACCGCCACCACCACCTGCGAGGGTTCGTACGTGCCCCAGAACGAGCCGTACTCCCAGCATCCGAAGTGGGCCATCAGGGCGATCCAGTCGCGGCCCGCCGTGGCGCGGCTGTGGCCCTCGGCATTGGCGAAGCGTATCATGCGGCGCGACTTCTTCACGCCGGCGAGCGACACCGTATCGACGAAGATTTCGGCCAGCGTGCGGTAGAACCGCCGGCGGATGCGCCGGCGCTCGGACTCGCTCTTCTCGGGGAAGGAGTTGCGCAGGTTCTCCGTCACGACCTTCATGCGGTAGCGCAGGCAGCAGAAGAGGATGAAGAAGACGATGTTCTCGACCACGTAGTAGCGGAACCAGTAGGGCAGCAGCGCGAAGCCGCAGCACAACGCCCACAGCGTCTCAAGGCCGGCCCGCTGCCAGAGGGTCATCGGCGTGTTAGTTCTCATCGGCGGAGGGTTCTTCGATAAAGAGGCGAATGTCGCGGATCTTCGTCCGCAGGCGCAGCCACTCCTTCAGGGTTTCGGTGTCGATGCGTGCGCCCGGCGTGCGCGGCGTGACCAGTCCGAGCAGCAGCGTGTCGCACGGTGCGCCCTCGCAGTCGAAGCGGACGCCCTTCGTGAGGGCGATCGAACCCACCGAGGGCATCATCACGCCCAGCTCCTGCGATATGCCGTCCACGCCCGCATCGACCACGCGGTAACGCTCGATCTGCGATTGCAGCTCGGCGATGCGGCGGTTCTTCTCGCCGAGCAGCTCGACGTAGTTTTTCTGGAGCGTCGAGAGGTCCAGGCGGTCCGTGCCCGACGCCTGGCGCACGACCAGCTCCGTATTTTTCAGTCCGAAGCGTTCGAGCTGCGCCTCGGCATTGCCGATCACATCCTCCGTGAGGGTCTCGCCCACCAGCAGCAGCTCGATGCGCGACGGTTTGCGCCCCGCGCCGTAGAACTTGGCGCACTCGATCACGCGCGTGTTCTGAAAGGCGAAGACCTGCGCCACATATTTGTCGGCCACGGCCTCGAACACCGACACGCGCACCATGCGCAGGCCGATGAAGACGCTCGGTATGAAGGTCACGAGCGTGATGGCGAGCATCGTGCGCCGCACGTTGCGTTCGCGCACCTTGTCGATGAACACCTTCTTCTCGTACTTGAGGAAGCGGACCATGAGGAACGTGGCCAGCGCGATGAATACCGAGTTGATGAAGAACAGGTAGAATGCCCCGGCAAAGAAGCGCAGCTGCCCCGTAGCCAGGCCGTAGCCCGCCGTGCAGAGGGGCGGGATGAGGGCCGTGGCGATCGCCACGCCCGGAATCACCGTCGAGGTGCGGTCGCGGCGCGACTGCGCCACGATGCCCGCCAGACCGCCGAACAACGCGATCAGCACGTCGTAGGTCGTGGGCACGGTGCGGGCCAGCAGCTCGCTGCGCGCATCGCCCAGCGGTGAGATAAAGAAATAGACCGTCGAGGTGACGATGGCCACGATGAACATCAGCGTGAGGTTGCGCAGCGACTTCTTCAGCAGATCGAAATCGTTGATGCCGAGCGAAAAGCCCACGCCCATGATGGGCCCCATGATGGGCGATATGAGCATGGCGCCGATAATCACGGCGGCCGAATTGACGTTCAGGCCCAGCGACGCGATCATCGTGGCGAAGATCAGCACCCACAGATTCACGCCCCGGAAAACCACGCCCTTCTCGATCGCGGCGTACACCTCGTCGCGCGGCGCCTTGTCCTCCTCCAGGCTGAAGCGGCCGTTCATGAACCCCTTCAGTTCGGCGAACCACGCCGGGCCGCCCGTTCTCTTTCCGCTATCGGTCGTATGTCCTTCCATCTCTCTCCATTTTATTTTCGGTCGTAATCAGTTCGGTCGTCGTCCCGCTCCGGCGGCACGGGACCGTCGTCCGGCGCCGCGTCCCGCCCGCCGGCAACCTCCTCCGCCCGGCGTCCCGGGTCGGCCTTGCCGGCCACCACCACCACGAATTCGCCCCGCGGAGCGTGTTCGCGGAAGTGGGCCGCCAGCTCGTCCAGCGTGCCGCGCACCGTCTCGCCGAACTTCTTGGTCAGCTCACGCGACACGGCCGCGCGCCGCTCGGGGCCGAAGACCTCGGCCAGCTGTTCGAGGCAGCGCACCACACGGTACGGCGACTCGTAGAAAATCATCGTGCGCCGCTCGTCGGCCAGCGCCTCGAAAAACTTCATGCGGCCCTTCTTCTGGGGCGGGAAGCCCTCGAAGCAGAACCGGTCGCACGGAAATCCGCTCTGCACGAGCGCCGGTACGAAAGCCGTGGCGCCGGGCAGCGCCTCCACCTCGATGCCCTGCTCCACGCAGGTGCGCACGAGCAGAAAACCCGGATCGGAGATGCCCGGCGTGCCCGCATCCGACACCAGCGCCGCATCGCGGCCACCGGCGATCGTGGCGGCCACCGCCTCCACGGTAGCGTGCTCGTTGAACTTGTGGTGCGAGCGCAGCGGCTTTTCAATGCCCAGGTGATGCAGCAGCACCGACGTGGTGCGCGTATCCTCGGCCAGGATCAGATCGACCTCGCGCAGCACGCGCACGGCGCGGAGCGTGATGTCGTCGAGGTTGCCTATGGGCGTGGGTACGAGATAGAGCTTGGCCATAGCGCTACGAAAATTTGCGTTCGAGCAGTTCGATCAGTCGCTTCGCCCCGTCGCTGCTGGGGTTCCACACATGGTTTTCGGCGATGTAGACGATGCAGTCGTCCAGATCGGCGCAGGCGTTCAGCGCGTCGATCGTGCGCTCGTACTGCACGGAGTCGCCGCCGAAAAGGTCGCGGATCAGCAGGAATTTGTCGTTCAGCCCGATCGCTGCGCGCAGGTCGGTCACCGCCTCGCCGCGCGCCAGCTCCGACGCCGCATCGCGCGGCGCCGCGATCGTGTCGGCCAACGTGCGCACGTCGTGGTTGAGCACATCGCCCAGCACCGCGGCCTCCGGTTCGCCGGCCGCATCGCGCATCGCCGCCTCCACGCGCGCTCCCGCAGCATGGGGCGCTCCGGCCTCGCCGCGCACCGGTTCGTCGTCGAGAATTTCGATCTCCTCGATCACCAACTCGTCGCCGGCATCGCCGAGCGACGAGGCGGCCGCATCGTACGCCTCGCTTCCGACGCTCCGCGACGCTTCCTGCCGCCCGTTTTCCTCCCTGGCTTCCTCTCCGGCCTCCTCTCCGGCCTCCGACACGGCACCGGCACCGCCCGGCACATCCGCCGGACGCGGTCCGTCCTCACACGCACCGCACCGCTCTCCGACCGTCTGCGGGGCTTCGGCCACGGGCGCTTCGGCAGGCTCCCCGCACGACACCGCAGCCGGGTCGTACGTACGCTCCTCCATTCCGATGCCCTCCTGCGGCGCCTCGGGCCCGGGCTCGGCATCGACCTCGATGACCACCCATTCGTCCCCGGACGAACCGGACGCCGATGCGTCCGACAGCTCCACCGCCTCCGGTTTTTCCGATTTTTCCGGACCGCACGCCGGACGCACCTCGTCCGCAGCCTCCGGCACATCGTCGTAGAGCGACAGCAGCAGCCGCTGCTTCTGGCGGCGACGCATCCGCTCCGCCTCGGCCCCGGCAGCCTCCTCCGGAGCCGGCACGCGCTCCCCGGCGAAAAATCGGGACACCGGCGGCTCCGGCTCCGCGACGCGTCCGGGATTCTCCGGTTCCGCAACGCACCCGGTCTGCTCCGGCTCTGCGGCGTGTCCGGGGTTCTCCGGCTCCGCGGTGCATTCCGTCTCGCCCGACGCCGCTTCCGGTGCTGCGGCCTCCGTAGCGGAACCATCCGATGCTTGCGCAACGCTCGCCTCGGACGACTCCGCAGCGGGCTCCTCTGCCTCGGAGACTTCCGATGCTTCTGCGGACACCTCCGATGCCTCCGCGACGGGCGCATCGGACGCTGCCACCGCATACGACGGCGCCTCCGCAGCCGGACGGTCCTCCGCCTCTTGCGCAGCACATTCCTCCGGCACTTCAGCAGCAGCACGGCACTCCGTCACAGCCGCATCCGGTTCTCCGGCCGGCCGCGACAGCTCCGCAACGGGCTGCCGCATACCCCCTGCGGGATCGCCAGAGGCCGCGCAATCAGCCCCATGCAGCACCTCCGGAACCGGCCGCGGCGTCGCATCGGACACCGGTTTCTCCGGGGCCGGCACGGATGCCGGCGCGGGCTCCGCAACCGCGATTCCGGTCTGGAGCGCCTCGTAAAGCATGCGCAGTTTTTCGAGCGCCAGGTCGCGCTCGATCGGCGCCACGGCACCGGCGGCCTCCCAGCCGTCGGCCCAGGCGGCGAGCCGTCGCAACACGGCCTGCATATCATTCAGTGTCATTCGTAACAGGTTATTTGCCCCCAAAGATAGAAAAAAATTCGGAATTATTCCGTACGCGCCCCCTTTCGGGCCTGCGGAACGGAGCCGTCGGCCCCGCAACCCGCCTCCGCACACCCCGAAGGCGCTGCGCCCGACCCGGCCGCGCACCGCCGCACCGCCCGATCCCCGAAGCACGTTCGACCGCAGGACAGCCCCTCCGGACACCTCCGGCAATGCCGTCCCGGGACCTCCGGCAAGGGCCGCCGCACGTCCGCATGCCCCCCGGCGCCGCACACGAAGCCCTGCGACGACGAAAAAAGTCGCCTACACCCCGCAAACAGGTGCCGGGATTCCGTTTTTTTGCCTATCTTTGCAGGTAGACAACGCGATACATGGCCTGACGTACCGACAACACCGCATCCCTCCTCTTCGGACGAACGCACGGGCGCCGCATCCGCGGCGACGGCCTGCGGACCCCGACAGCCGGGAGGCGACCGGCGCGCACCGGCACCCGGGCGTACGATCGCACAGACGAATCAATCCGATACCGGACCTATGTACAACAACGACAATCGCATCGTCATCACGCTCGATGCCGGTGGCACCAACTTCGTATTCAGCGCCATGCAGCACGGCGAATTCGTCGTCGCACCCGTTTCGGTTCCCTCGAACGCCCACGACCTCGACCGCTGCCTCCGCACGCTCACCGAAGGTTTCGCCGCCGTAATCGCACAACTGCCCGAGGCCCCCGTGGCCATCAGTTTCGCCTTTCCCGGCCCCGCCGACTACCCCAACGGCATCATCGGCGGCTACCTTCCGAACTTTCCCTCGTTCCGCGACGGCGTGGCCCTCGGCCCCTACCTCGAAGAGCAATTCGGACTTCCCGTGTTCATCAACAACGACGGCGACCTGTTCGCCTACGGCGAAGCCCTGTGCGGCGCCCTGCCCTGGGCGAACGAGCGGCTCCGGGCCGCGGGCAGCGCCAAGCAGTACCGCAACCTGCTGGGTTACACTTTCGGCACGGGCTTCGGATTTGGCCTGGTGACCGAGCGGACCCGCCTCCACATCGGCGACAACTCGTGCGCCGAGACGTGGTGTCTGCGCCACAAACGCTACCCGGAGCTCATCGTCGAGGAGGGCGTGGCCGTGCGGGCCGTGAAACGCGTCTACGCCGAGGCGTCGGGCGACACGCACCACACGCTCGAACCGCGCGACATATTCGACATCGCCGAGGGCACGCGCCCCGGCGATCGCGAGGCGGCGCGCAAGGCTTTCGAGGCGATGGGCGAAGCGGCGGGCGACGCCATCGCTGCGGCCGCCACGCTGCTCGACGGCCTGGTCGTCATCGGCGGCGGCATCACGGCGGCCCGCAAGTATTTCATGCCCGCCCTGCTGCGCGAGTTGCGCGCCGAGACGGGCACCTTCGGCGGCGACCGCTTCCCGCGCATGCAGATGAAAGTCTACGACCTCGACGACGAAGCCCAGTTCGCCCAGTTCGCCCGCGGCGAGCAGCGCGAACTGAAGGTCTACGGCTCGGAACGCACCGTGAGCTACGACCCCGAGAAACGCATCGGCGTGATGATTTCGCGGCTGGGCGCCGACCGGGCCATTTCGGCCGGAGCCTACGCCTTCGCACTCAACGAACTGGATAAAAAAGTAGGATAGAACCATGTATCTGCTCAAATTCGAACCCATTCTGAAACAGACGCTCTGGGGCGGCGACCGCATCGTGCCCTACAAGGGCCTCGCCGCGGGTCCCGCGCACGTAGGCGAAAGCTGGGAGTTGTCCGGCGTGCGGGGCAACGAGTCGGTGGTGGCCAACGGCCCCTGGGCCGGCACGACGCTCCCCGCACTGATCGCGCGCGAAAAGGGCGCCTTGGTGGGCGACAGCGTCTACGCCCGCTTCGGCGAGGAGTTCCCGCTGCTCATCAAGTTCATCGACGCGCGCGAGGACCTCTCGATCCAGGTGCACCCCGACGATGCGCTTGCCCGGCGCCGCCACGGCTCGCAGGGCAAGACCGAGATGTGGTACGTGGTCGATGCCGCGCCCGGCGCACGCCTGCGCTCAGGTTTCGCACGCAGCGTGACGCCCGACGAATACGAGGCCAGCGTGGCGAACGACACCGTGACGCAGATCCTGCGCGAATACGAAGTACGCCGCGGCGACCTCTTCTTCCTGCCCGCCGGACGCGTGCACAGCATCGGCGCCGGCTCGTTCATCGCCGAAATCCAGCAGACGTCGGACATCACCTACCGCATCTACGACTTCAACCGCAAGGGCCCCGACGGCAAAACCCGCGAGCTGCACACCGAGCTGGCGAAGGAGGCCATCGACTACACGGTGCTCGACGACTACCGCACCCGCTACGCTCCGGAGCCCAACCGCGCGGTGGAGCTGGTGTCGTGCCCCTACTTCACCACCGAGCTCTACGAGCTGGACCGGCCCTGCGCATGCGACCTCGCGTCGCTCGACTCGTTCCTCGCGGTCATCTGCACCGACGGCGAAGCCCGCCTGACGGCCGACGGGGGCGAACCCCTTTCCGTGCACGCCGGCGAAACGGTGCTCGTGCCGGCCGCCGTGCGCTCGCTCCGCATGGAGCCCGCGCCCGCAGCACGCCTGCTCACGAGCTGCATCCGCTGACACCCCGGCATCCCGGGCCGCGCACCGCACGAGGAGCGCACCCGCGGCACACCTGCT
>VSOO01000026.1:0-565 GCA_009774895.1 Alistipes sp.
TTGGTGGACCAGGCGCTGTGGATGCCGCGCTCGGCGGTCAGCGGATGGCCCTGGATGTACTCCGTGATTTCGGTCGAAGGCGTGCCCGGATAGGCATAGACGCCCGACAGACCGGCGTCGAGCGCGCCCTGTGCAAGCGCCTCGTCGCCGAGCAGCAGTTCTTTGTTTGCCATAGAATATCGAGTTTAAGGTTGTTTCCGAATTTCACAAATTTAGAAATTTTTCGGACGAAAAGCAACCCCCGGGCGATGATTCGGCGAATTTTTCCGGCTTTCGAAGCGCTGGCCCTGCGGGCATACGGGGCGGGGCGAGGAGAAGACGTGCTGCCGGGACGGGATGTGGACCTGCTGCCGGGCCGCACCGGAAGCATGCGGCGGAGCGCGGGATGCGGGGCGCGGGAGTTGCGGGGCCGGAGTGTATGGGCTGAAGTGTTCGAATCCGGAGCGTGCGGGCCGGAGTGCGGGCCGGGAGCCGGGTGTGGCCGTGCGTCGGTGTGCCGGCGTATCCGGTGCGAAAACGCCTCGGGCCCGGAATCATTCCGGGCCCGAGGCGGCGGGGTGGGTGT
>VSOO01000026.1:575-12392 GCA_009774895.1 Alistipes sp.
GGTGGGTGTGCGGGCAGCGGGCGAACGAGGGGAAATACTTCATGTACTGCACGCGCTGGAAGAGCGGCGAGTCGCTGTTGCGGAAGTTCATGCGGCCGCGGAAGTCCTCGATCGAGGCGAAGCCGTGGCGCGCGGCCCATTCGTCCACGAAGCGGTTCATTTCGCCGATGACCTCGAAGCCGTGGAGGTGGATCGCGGTGCACACCTGCGCTGCGCGGGCGCCGCAGAGCAGCGCCTTGACCACGGCGGCGCCGTCGTGCACGCCCGTCGATACGGAGAGGTCGAGCTGCGGCAGTTCGGCCGAGCAGAGCGCCGTGGTGCGCAGTACGTTGCGTATCTCGGAGGCGTCGCTGTAGGGCGAGCTCTCCACGAAATCCATGCGTTCGATGTCCACGTCGGGTTCGAAGAAGCGGTTGAAGAGCACCAGGCCGCGCACGCCGCAGCCGTGGAGGGCGTCGCCCGCGGCCAGCACGTTGGTCAGCCGCATCGGCATCTTGACCGACACGGGCACCTGCACGGCGTGGGCCACGCGGCCCGCGATCTGGGTGTAGGCGTGTTCGATCTCCTGCGTCGAGGCGTGGCGGTCGGTGGGCTGGAGGAAGATGTTCAGCTCAATGGCCGAGGCGCCCGCGCCGGCCATCTGCTGCGCGTAGTCAATCCACTCGTCGCTGCCGGCCACGCAGTTGATGCTGGCGATGACCGGCAGAACCTCCTTCGCTTCGCCGATCAGGTGCAGGAAGCGGCTCTTGTAGTCGTCGCCGAGGTAGCGAAAGAGGTAGAACTCCGCATCGCCGTACACCGAGTCCGACACGTCGCTCAGCGCCGCCGCGTGCTGGAGGATCTGTTCTTCGAAAATCGACTTCAGCACCACGGCCCCGGCGCCGTGGCGGGCGCAGAGTTCGATCTGGCGCATGTCGGAGGTATAGGGCGAGCTGCTGACGATTACCGGGCCCGAGAGTTCGAGGCCGAGATAGGATGCTTTCATCGTATGATCGTTTTCGTTTTGTTTCCCCGAGGGGGTTATCCCTGCAAAGATAATGAAATCCGGCAAAAAGTGTGCGCGGATTGCGCTATCTTTGCATCGTGAACCGTTGATTTTTCGATTATGAAACAGAACTGGAAACCCGGAACGATGATCTATCCGCTGCCTGCCGTGCTGGTCAGCTGCGGCGACGCGTCGGGCCTGCGCAACCTGCTGACCGTGGCCTGGACGGGCACCGTGTGCACCGACCCGCCGATGTGCTACGTGTCGATCCGCCGCGAGCGCCACTCGTACGACATCATCCGCCGCACGGGCGAATTCGTCATCAACCTCACCACCGAGGAGCTGGCGCGCGCCACCGACTGGTGCGGCGTGCGCTCGGGCCGCGACTGCGACAAGTTCGCCGAAATGGGCCTCACGCCGGGCCGCGGCGCCGTGGTGGCCGCCCCCACGGTGGAGGAGGCTCCCATCTCGATCGAGTGCCGCGTGCGCCAGGTGCTTCCCCTCGGGTCGCACGACATGTTCCTGGCCGAGGTGGTCAATGTGCAGGCCGACGAACGCTACCTCGATGCCGGCGGACGCCTCGACTTCGAGCGCGCCCGGCCCCTGGTCTACTCCCACGGCGAGTATTTCGGCCTGGGCGGGGCGATCGGCCGCTTCGGGTGGTCGGTGCGGAAGAAGCCGCAGGCCCCGCGCGGGGAGGTGTCCGCCCGTGCCGCCGCTTCGGAGCAGGGCCGCGATGCCGCTCCGCAAGCCTCCGGTGCCCGGACCGCCCGGACCGCGGGGCCGAAGCCGGGCCGGGCCGCGGTGCCGAAAAGAGCGGGCAGCCGCGGTGCGAAGAGTTCGAAACGCCGATAATCCTCAGGAATATGCTTTACGATACGCTCCATACTTTCGTTTTCTCTCCCACGGGCACCGGGCGCCGCACGGCCGACGCCATCGCCCGGGGTTTCGGCGCCGCGAACCGCTGCGACTGCGACCTCGCGCACTGCGAGGCGTCGCCCGTCACCCTGCCGCGTGAGTCCGCGGCGCTCTTCGTCGTGCCCGTGTACGGGGGCCGGGTGGCTCCTGCGGCCCTCCGGCGCCTGGGGCAGCTCAGGGGCGACCGCACCCCCGCCGTGCTGGTCGTGCTCTACGGCAACCGCTCCGCGGGCCGGGCGCTCCGCGAGCTGGAGGCTGCGGTGTGCGGCCGCGGCTTCGTGCCCGTGGCGGCTGCGGCCTGCGTCGGCGAACACTCCTACTCCTCGCACCGGTGGCCGATCGCCGCGGGGCGTCCCGATGCCGACGACCTGGCCCGCGCCGAGGCCTTCGGCTGCCGCACGGCCGACCTCCTCGCCCGCACGGAGCACCCCGCGGCGTACGATTGCGCGACGCTGCGCCTGCCCCGCAATCCGCTGCTCGCCACGCTGCGTTTCGCCCGCTTCGTGCTGCGATACCGCCGTGCGCGCAAGCGCGATCCGCGGCCGCTGCTGCCCGTGACGGACGCCGCACGCTGCACGGCCTGCGGCCGCTGCGTCGCGCTCTGCCCCGCCGAGGCCATCGCGCCGGGCGACGAGCTGCATACCGATCCCGCGCGCTGCATCCGCTGCTGCGCCTGCGTGAAGGGGTGTCCCGCGGCGGCGCGCAGCTACGACTCACCCTTTGCGCCCGTGCTGTCGCGTCTGTTCCGGCAGCGCAAGCCCGATGTCTTTTCGTTGTGAGGATCGAACGGCTTTGCGACCCCTCGGAGGCGGAGCTCCGCGCGCTTGAGGCGCTGTGGGAGGCCTCGGTGCGTGCGACGCATGACTTGCTGAACGACCGCGACGTGGCGGCGCTGCGCCCCGACGTCCGCGCGGGACTGAGCGGCACGGCGTTGTACGTCGCACGCGACGCCGCGGGCCGTCCGTTTCCCATCCTGCACCTGGAGCGCTGAGGCTCGGGTATCTCGCTGCATCCCCGAAGCGGCACGACCGTATTTCCGCCCTGTCCTGCGTCTGGCGTGCTGAGGCCCGGGGGCTCGTAGCCTCCGAGAAGCGGCTCTGCCGTTTCTGCGCCGCGTTTCCGGCCGCTCCTTTCCGGGCCGCCGGCTCCGCGTGCGGACACGAAAAAAGGGAACACCCCGCGGTGCGGCGGTGTTCCCCTGCGGACGCCCTATGGCCGGCGTCCGGTGCTTACATCACTTCGATGCGGCGCGATTCGGCGGCTTTCTCGGCCTCCTTCATCTTCGGAATCTCGATGGTCATGACGCCGTTCTCGACCTTGGCCGTGATCTTCTCCTTCTCCACGTTGTCGGGCAGCAGGAGCGTCTGCTGGAAGCGGCTGTACGAAAACTCGCGGCGCAGGTAGGTGCACTTGTCCGGATTCTCGTCGTCGCGTTTCTCGTCGCGCTTCTCCACCGACACCACCAGTTCGTTGTCGGGCGTGATGTCCACGCGAAAATCGTCCCGGGTCATGCCCGGAGCGGCCACTTCCACGCAGAATCCGCGCTCGTTCTCCTTGATGTTCACGGCGGGCACGGCCGAGCGCGAGCGCTCCAGCCATTCGTTGCCGAAAAATTCGTTGAAAATACCGGGCAGCCAGTTCCGGTCGTTCTTTCTTGCAGGTACCATCGTCGTATCGGTTTTTATCGGTTCTACTTTCCGCCGCCCGTGCGGGGGCGTTTCGGCGTTTCGAGCGTCAAATCCTGTGCCAGGGCGGCCCGCGGCGGACGGCTCCGATCCTTCGGAACCCTATGTTGAAGATGTGTACGGCGGCCGCGGCGGCGGACGAAGCGGCCGACCCTCCCTCGGAAAGACTCGGGGTACTGCATGAAAAAACAGGTCGCAACCCGGTTGCGACCTGTTTCTGAGCTGTCTATGAGACTTGAACTCACGACCTCTTCCTTACCAAGGAAGTGCTCTACCACTGAGCTAATCATGCAAATTGTTGAAATTCAATGATTAGAAAGGGAATGAAACGGGCGTTTAGACGCGGTGTCCAACATTATGTCCAACAATCGCTGCCCACAATCGCTTGCAGGTTAATGATTAAGTAGTTTATTGATAGTGAATTATGCGGAATAGAAAAATAGATGACAAACCTTGCAATAGGGGTATATTTAAGACCCCTTTGCAAGGTCTGTCCTCGTACTTGTCGAGAAAAAGGCACAAGAAAATCTTTCCCCTCTCCTCTTTTAAAAATGTTATGTTGCTTTTGTTTTCTGTTGAAACGGCAAGGACAAACATTGTCAAACAGTCTATTTATAGACCCTTTGTCAAAGTCTGTCCTCGTATCTTCTATATGAACTGCTCCAAATATTTCTCGTTGAATCCAGCCAGCGGAAATTTGAATACACTCGGTTTGCTCTCTTTGGTCGTATAGTCGAATACGACCGTATCGCTATGGATATGCGCTTGAAGCATATTCAAGGTGGTAGTCGAATCCGTGTACGTTACGATATTGGGAAAGGCCATTGCAGGGCTTTCGGCTGCTGGGTCAATCAGTAGAGACATGCCAGCAAACCCTCGTCCCCGTCTTTGGAAAGTCATGGATACTCGTTGCGCTAGGTCTATATTCAAGGCAAAGGAGTATCAGAATTCTATGGGTGTTGGATTGTCTTTTTTGCGGACAACGACAAGCGCCATAGCACAATCATCGTCATAACTTACGGATTTGGCGACATAGGAAAAATCCATGTCGTTTCTTGTTTCCGTATAAAAGGACAAACTTGGACAGCAAGTTTTAACCTATGCTGCCCAAGCCTGTCCTTTTTAATAAAGCAGAAATTGATTATCGGGTAAAATACATTGTAAATTTCTGTTCGAATTCTCTCCCGTGTTCATCCAGTTCCTTGATGTGATAGAACAATTGCATTTCCGAAGAGGTCAGTTTAACAATCGTATAGGTCCGTGCCCTGTCGATTTCATCGGTAAACGATATCGTCAGTTGGTTGCCACCCGACATCGACCAAGTGAAAGTGTTGTCATCAGAACCGTACTCCGAAAGTTTGCCCGAACCGTTTTCATTGAACGTGTAGAGCATCTGATGATTGATGGTTTCGTCGTAGTCTTCACGCTCACCGTGAGAAATCTCGTAACCGACTTCACGCACATACTGCCATGTGCCGACAATGCTGCCTGCATCGAAATTGTCATCGTCCGAACAAGCGCTGAACGAAACCGCCGCAAACAGAGCGGCTGCAAAAAAGAGTAATTTTTTCATAGTTTTAAATAAGTTAAAGTGAGTGTTGTTTTATTCCTATTTATCTTGTAATGCTGCTTGGGCGACTTTTTTAACAAGAATTTTGAAAGTCTCAAAATCCAAAGTGGTGCTGAAATTCTCAACTTCTTCAACTTTTTTCGCTGCATCGGTAAACGTAATATTGTCCAAAACGACACTGCTATGCTCGTCTCCACTATCGAAATTGAAACGGTTGTGGGCTATTGCATTACGCAAGTGTCGAACAACGTTGCGAATGGTTTTCCTTTCATCCATTTGAAACTTATCGGCTGCAATATCCCAATTTTCAATAGACTTTGACGGCAATTTCTCGTAAAAATCAGCCCGAGGAACCATCAGCAAACCGACACATGCGTTTATAAATAAGGTCCTGTCATAACTTTGTTCATTTGGGGGTAAATTCTTTTTGTATTGCTCCAGCGCTTGTAGCGTGCGCTGGATAAATAATCTTGAATCTTTTGAAATATCGTCTTTACACATAATCCTTTAAATTAGTGGTTTGTAATAAAGGAATAAAAAGGATTGAAATAATTGCTTGTTTGCAAATAGAAGTGTAGCACCAATAAGCACGGTAAATAATCAGAGTTTCATCAGTTCTATAAGCTCAAAAACAAAATGTTTCAAATGATTTTCATCATTAAACCAAGTACACTCGATTCGGTCTGGATATTCCACACCATCTGCTGTTTTAAAAGGGCATTGGCGAACTGTCATTTTGGGACCTCCCGACTTCAGTTGAACAACATCTCCGATTTTAAAATCCATAATTGTAAAGGTTTCTTACCGTATCAACTCCTGCTGCGGTGGGTTATATGCAAAAAGAAAGTGTGGAGTTGTTCGCTTATCCACATAGAGGTTCTGACAAAACCCTGGTACAAATAAGCAAATCCCCACACTTGGCAGTATATATCGAGAATGATATATAGCTACACAAATGAAGAGTGTCTGTCTTGCTTACTCCTGTACCGTTTGAAACTGTCAGATTTCTATGTAGGAGTAAACGCGAAACACTTTCACGTTACTAATATGTCTGCTACCTCTTCGGTAACGGCACAAAGATAGAAAATGTTTCTTAAAGACAGAACACTCTATTTCAGATTTGCTATTAAATTTATACTGCAAAGTTCTTGAAAACAAAGTTTCTATGCAATAGCCTCACTTATGGAATCACAACTTTGTTATTCGTAAATTGAGGGGAGTTATTTCGACATAAAGATGTCGGTTTTTCAGAATTGCTTTGATTTTCATCTGTTTGCACAATATGCAGGCAATCGGGAGCAGCAGATTCGGTGTCCAACAAAGGGTCCAACAATGCGCCTCGAACGGCCCTTTCCGCCCCTTTTTCATCGCCGAACGGCACGAAAAAAGAGGCTACCTTTGCAGGTAACCTCTTGATTGCGAGAGCTGTCTATGAGACTTGAACTCACGACCTCTTCCTTACCAAGGAAGTGCTCTACCACTGAGCTAAGACAGCCTTTTACTCCCTAAGAGCGATGCAAAAGTACACAAGAAAAATGAATTTGCAAAAAAAATGCACCGAATTCATAATTATTTTCTAACTTCGCTGTCAAATTGCTACTCTAAACTTATGAAACGTATATTAATCGTAGGCGCAGGCGGTCAGATCGGTTCGGAGCTGACGACCTATCTGCGCAAGATCTACGGCGATGCCAACGTCATCGCCACCGACGTGCGCGAATGTCCGGCGCTGGCCGAGCAGGGTCCTTTCGAAGTGCTCGACGCACTCGACATTACGGCCATGGCTTCGATCGTGTCGCGATACCGCATCGACACCATTTTCAACCTCGTGGCGCTGCTGTCGGCCGTGGGTGAGAAGAACCCCCAGCTGGCCTGGAAGATCAACATCGGTGCGCTGACCAACTCGCTGGAGGTGGCCCGCGACCGCAAGTGCGCCGTGTTCACACCCTCGTCGATCGGTGCGTTCGGCCCCTCGTCGCCCAAGGACAAGACGCCGCAGGATACGGTGATGCGTCCGACGACCATGTACGGCGTGTGCAAGGTCACGGGCGAGCTGATGGGCGACTACTACCACACGCGCTTCGGCGTCGATGCCCGCTCGGTGCGTTTCCCGGGTCTGATTTCGAACGTCACGCTGCCCGGCGGCGGCACGACCGACTACGCCGTGGAGATCTACTACGAGGCGATCAGGAACGGCCGCTTCACCTGCCCCGTGCCGTCGGACGTATACATGGACATGATGTACATGCCCGACGCCCTGCGCGCCTGCGTGGAGCTGATGGAGGCCGATCCCGCGAAACTCGTGCACCGCAACAGCTTCAACATCGCGTCGATGAGCTTCACGCCCGAGATCATCTGCGCCGAGATCAGGAAGCGCATGCCCGACTTCACGATGGACTACGACGTGGATCCCGTGAAGGAGTCGATCGCACGCAGCTGGCCCAACTCGCTCGACGACACCTGCGCCCGCGAGGAGTGGGGCTGGAAGCCCGAGTGGGACCTGTCGCGCATGACCGACGACATGCTGGAGCACATCCGCCTGAAGCTCGCCGAATAGTCCTGCGACGGACACACGGACGCACCCCGGAGTTTCGGCTCCGGGGTGCGTTTCGTTTTGGCCCCTCCGGAGGGGCCGAAACGAGTGGAGGCGCTGAGACGGAAATGCCTTTCGGGCACTCCTGGGGCTTTCCGGCACTGGGTGCGGGACTGCGGAAACGACGAAGTCCGGAAATTTCCGGGCCTCGCGCATCGAAGCGTCTTCGGTTGCGCGCCGCAGCAGCGCGCAGGGTCAGGCGTAGGGCCGGAATTCCGCGTGCACGACGTATTCCGCACCGCCGACGGTGCGCAGGGTGATGTCGAGCAGGAACGATTCGCGCGACCACTCCTGTTTCTGCGCGAAGCGGAGGGTGAAGCCGGTGTCCATGAGGGCGAAATCCTCGGTGCGGGTCTCGGAAAGCAGCAGGTCGTACTCGGTCCACTCCACCTCGCCGGCATAGCCGCTCCGGACGTAGGGCGCGCAGCTTAGGAACCGGATGCGCATGACGTCGCGCAGCGAGGTGCCGGCCGGATGCTCCGCATCGAGGGCGCGGTTGGTGCATATCGCCTCCACGGAGGCGATTTCGTCGGCGAAACAGTATCTTGGGGGCAGGAACTCCGTGTAGTACCTCCGGTCGTAGCCGGTGTCGCCGTTGCGCTGCGCGAGGCGGAGGTACTCCTCGTCCTGCCCGCCGTTCAGATCGGGCGTGACGATCGTTGTGGCGTCCTTGCCGGGACCGATGTGGAGGGCATCGTCGGAATAGCTCAGGGAGAACGTCGTGCAGCGCACGTATGCGGTGACGAAGTGGTGCATGAGGACGGAATGGGTTTCGTTGCCGACCCGGTCGTCGGAACCGTCGCTGCAACCGAAGCACAGCACGGCTGCCAGCAGAAGTAAGGCGTAGTTTTTCATAAGGCGTTTGTTTCGGAACCGGGTGCGGGGCTCGCCGGTCCGTTTTCACAAATATACCGAAAATTCCGTAAGAACAAGCATCGGGGCCGAAATTCGGGCTCGGACACAAACGACGAGGCCCGGAAATTTCCGGGCCTCGCGGGTGAGACGGTGTGCCGCAGCGTGCGGGATTTTCGGTGCGTCGGACCTTTTGACACGACCGGAGCGCCGAAGCGTTGCGGACCGATGTCAGTGCCGTTGCGGACGCACGGGGTGCGGCATGCGTTCGGTGCGGATCAGGCTTTGCCGGCCGAGCCGAGCACGTGCTCGCACTTGTGCATGTAGAGCTTCTTCAGCTCGTCGCGGGCCGGACCCAGGTACTTGCGGGGGTCGAATTCGGCGGGTTTCTCGTCGAAGACGGTGCGCACGGCGGCGGTCATCGCCAGACGGCCGTCCGAGTCGATGTTGATCTTGCACACGGCGCTCTTGGCGGCCTTGCGGAGCTGGTCCTCGGGAATGCCGACGGCATCCTTCAGCGCGCCACCGTGGGCGTTGATGGTGCGTACGTACTCCTGGGGCACCGACGACGAGCCGTGCAGCACGATGGGGAAGCCGGGGATGCGCTTCTCGATCTCCTCGAGGATGTCGAAGCGCAGGGGAGGCGGAACCAGCACGCCGTCGGCATTGCGCGTGCACTGCTCGGGCTTGAACTTGTTGGCGCCGTGCGACGTGCCGATGGAGATGGCCAGCGAGTCCACGCCGGTCTTCTTCACGAAGTCCTCCACGTCCTCCGGACGGGTGTAGTGCGACACTTCGGACGACACTTCGTCCTCCACGCCGGCCAGCACGCCCAGCTCGCCCTCGACCGTCACGTCGTGCTGGTGGGCGTACTCCACCACGCGGCGCGTGAGGGCCACGTTCTCGTCGTAGGGCAGCGACGAACCGTCGATCATCACCGACGAGAAGCCCATGTCGATGCAGCTCTTGCACAGCTCGAACGTGTCGCCGTGGTCGAGGTGCAGCACGATGGGGATGTTCTTGCCCAGCTCCTTGGCGTACTCCACGGCACCCTGCGCCATGTAGCGGAGGATGGTCTGGTTGGCGTATTTGCGGGCGCCCGACGACACCTGGAGGATGACCGGCGACGAGGTCTCCACGCAGGCCTGGATGATCGCCTGCATCTGTTCCATGTTGTTGAAGTTGAACGCGGGAATCGCATAGCCCCCTTCGATGGCCTTGGCGAACATCTCGCGCGAGTTCACGAGTCCCAGATCTTTGTACGATACCATAATGTCTGAATTTTATGTTTTGAAGAATTCTTCTCTTCCGTCTGCGGGGTAATCATTACAAAGATAATGAAAATTCGCAAGGATCGGTCGCCTTTCGTGAAAAAATAGCCGTCGCGCCGCGGCCGGGATTTTGCCCGATGCTGCGGGGATACGCGGTGTCGGGGCGAATGGACTGGAGGAACGAGCGGGGCCGGCCGTTTCGAGAGAAAGCAACGGCTGTCGGCGCAGCGGACCGGGCTGCAGCCTCCGGAGTCCTCGAAAAATCGCGGCTCTCTCAGGAGCCGCGGGCCGCAGCCTGCGGGCGGCGGAGGTCCGCCATTCGCCGCAGGCTTCGTGCGCAGACACTCCGCCGGGCTGCGGCCGAAAACGACTGTTGAGAAGACGGACGCTGCCGGGTTCCGCATCGGCGTCGTGTGCCGGCAAAAGTCAGGCGCCGCTTACTCCCTCGGTCGGGAGCGCGGCGCCTGTGTCGGCGGGGAGGATACCCCGGATCAGGAGCTGCGGGCGAAGAGCACGCGGCGGTGCGACGTCTTGCCGGAGAAGATGCAGACGCCCTCCTCCTCGGGAGCGTCGATCGGAATGCAGCGGATCGTGGCCTTGGTCGCCTCCTTGATCGCCACCTCGGTTTCGACCGTGCCGTCCCAGTGCGCCGAGAGGAAGCCGCCCTTCTCGTCGAGCAGGCGCTTGAACTCGTCCCACGTATCCACGCGTGTAATCATCGACTCGCGGTAGGCCAGGGCCTTGCGGAAGATGTTCTCCTGAATCTCGGCCATCAGCGCCTCGATGCGGTCGGCCAGGCCCTCTACGGGTACGGTCTGCTTTTCGAGCGTGTCGCGGCGCACGAGTTCGATCGTGCCGTTCTCCATGTCGCGCGGACCCATGGCCAGGCGTACGGGCACGCCCTTGAGCTCGTACTCGGCGAACTTGAAGCCCGAGCGCACGTTGTCGCGGTCGTCCACCTTCACGCTCAGGCCGCGGGCTCGCAGTTCGGCGGCGAGGGCGTCGAAGCGTTCGAGGATGGCGGCCATCTGCTCGGGGCCCTTGTAGATGGGCACCATCGCCACGTGGATCGGCGCCAGCTTGGGCGGCAGCACGAGGCCGTTGTTGTCGGAGTGGGCCATGATGAGGGCGCCCATCAGGCGGGTCGATACGCCCCACGAGGTGGCCCACACGTATTCGAGCTTGCCCTCCTTGTTCACGTACTGCACGTCGAACGCCTTGGCGAAGTTCTGGCCCAGGAAGTGCGACGTGCCGCTCTGCAACGCCTTGCCGTCCTGCATGAGGGCCTCGATGGTGAGCGTGTCCTCGGCGCCGGCGAAGCGCTCGTTGGGCGACTTGTGGCCCACGACCACGGGCAGCGACATCCATTCCTCGGCGAAACGCTGGTATACGCGGATCATCTTTTCGGCCTCCTCCACGGCCTCTTCGCGCGTGGCGTGGGCCGTGTGGCCCTCCTGCCACAGGAATTCGGCCGTGCGCAGGAACAGGCGCGTGCGCATCTCCCAGCGTACGACGTTCGCCCACTGGTTGCACAGGATCGGCAGGTCGCGGTAGGACTGGATCCAGTTGCGGTAGGTGTTCCAGATGATCGTCTCGGAGGTCGGACGCACGATCAGCTCCTCTTCCAGCCTGGCGTCGGGATCGACCACCACGCCCTTGCCCTCGGGGTCGTTCTTGAGGCGGTAGTGGGTGACCACGGCGCACTCCTTGGCGAAGCCCTCGACGTGGTGGGCCTCCTTCGAGAAGAACGACTTCGGGATGAAGAGCGGGAAGTAGGCGTTCTGGTGGCCCGTCTGCTTGAACATGGCGTCCAGCGCGTCGTGCATCTTCTCCCAGATCGCATAGCCGTAGGGTTTGATTACCATGCATCCGCGGACGGCCGAGTTCTCGGCCAGTCCGGCTTTCACCACCAGGTCGTTGTACCACTGCGAGTAGTTGTCGTC
>VSOO01000027.1 GCA_009774895.1 Alistipes sp.
GTTCATCAGCTTCACCATCATGAAGATGCAGAAGGCCAGGATGGTGAAATCAACACACTGCTGGATGAAGGCGCCGTAGTTCCACCAGATCGGCTCTGCGGTTTCGGCCGTCTTCACCACCGAGGTGCCGGCACCCTGGGTGAGCGTGTCCGCCACGACGTGCGTGGCCTGCGACGAGAGGTCGCGGATGCGCGAGAGGTCGATGCGCAGGTGGCTGAAGTCGGTGTTGCCGAGCAGGGCGCTGACGGGCGGCATGATGATGTCGTTCACGAGCGACGACACGATCTTGCCGAACGCGCCGCCGATGATGACGCCGACGGCCATGTCCATTACGTTGCCCTTGAGGGCGAATTCCTTGAACTCCTTGAAGAATGCCATGATTCGAACGCTTTTTTGATTGCGAATGGAGTCCGTATGCAAAAATTGTGAAAAAAACGGTCGGATTCCGGCCGCACGCCCCCCACGAAAACGTGTGCTTCCTCCGGTGTCCGGGGCGCGGGCATACGGCCGCAAACGAACCGCCCCGGAGCATCGCGGGGAGGCTCCGGGGCGGAATATCGGCAGGAGGCCGGGTTATTCGAGCTCGATGAGCGGGGCGTCGGTGGCTACCGTATCGCCCGGCTGCACGAAGAGCTGCTTCACGCGGCCCTTGTAGTTCGAGGTGATGGTGTTCTCCATCTTCATCGCTTCGAGCACGGCGACCTCCTGGCCTTCGGCCACTTCGTCGCCCTCCTTGACCTTGATTTCGAGGATGCGGCCCGGCAGCGGAGCGTTCACCGTGTTGCCGGTGATCTTCACGCTCTTCTTTTCCGCGGCTTTCTTCTCCTCGGCCGGAGCTTCGGCGGGTTTGTTCGCGGCATAGGCCTTCTTCTTCATGTCGGTGAGGAAGCCTTTGGCTACCAGCGGGAAGAGCTCCAGAAGCAGCACCTCCTTCTCGTTCTCGGCCAGCTTCACGCCGCCCGCTTCGGGAAGCTCGGGGTTGGGCTGCATGCGGTATTTCGACGTGTCGTAGGGCGTCTCCTCGCGCACGCCGCAGATCTTGAACCGGAACTCGGGGTCGATCTTCACGGGCGTCTTGCCGTACTCGCCCTTGACCAGACCCACGAACTGCGAGCTCTTGTTGGTATACATCGGACGACCCGCCTTTTCGTCGAGCGCGCAGTTCACGGCCTGTGCACCCACGATCTGCGATGTCGGCGTCACGAGGGGCGGCAGACCGGCGGCCAGACGCACCGAGGGAATGAGCTCCATGGCGCGCGGCAGAATCTCCTCGGCCTTGAGCTGCTTGAGCTGAGCCACCATGTTGGAGTACATGCCGCCGGGGATTTCGGCTTTCTGCACCAGTTCATTGGGTGCGGGGAATCCGAACCATGCCTCGATCCTGCGGCAGGCGTCGATCGTGGCGGCCTCGTCCTCGCGGCGTGCGGCCTCGATGGCGCGGTCGAAGAGCGCATCGACCTCGGCGGGCAGCGTGTCATTCACGGGGTCGAACGGCTTGGGTTCGGGTTTCTCGGCATTGAATACCGACAGGTTCAGCTCCTTGCGGATTTCGCGCAGCTGGGTGTTGATGCGGGCCACGGCCTCCATGTTCACGCCGAGGTCGATGCCGAGCTTCTTGCAGAAGACGTAGACCAGCTCGATGGCCGGAGCGCCCGTGCCGCCGGCGAAGTACCAGCAGTTGGTGTCCACGATGTCCACGCCGGCCACGATGGCCGCCAGCACCGAAGCCAGACCGTAGCCCGGGGTGCAGTGGGTGTGGAAATCGACGGGGATGTCGAGGTGCTGCTTGAGCAGCTTCACGAGCGTGCTCACGCGCTTGGGCGGAATCAGACCCGACATGTCCTTGATCGTGATCATGTCGGCGCCCAGGGCCGCCATCTGCCTGGCCTTGTCGAGGAAGTAGGCGTCGGTGAAGACGGCCCGGGGCTTCTTGCGGCCCATCAGGCGTGCGAAGAATCCCGGCTCGGGGTATTTCGGATCGACGGTGTAGCATACGGCGCAGTCGGCGATGCCGCCGTACTGCTTCACGTATTTGACCGTGGACTTGATGTTGTCCACGTCGTTCAGGGCGTCGAAGATGCGCATGATGCCCAGGCCGCTGCGGATGGAGTTGCGGCAGAAACCGTCGATGATCTCGTCCGTATAGGGCGAGTAGCCGAAGAGGTTGCGGCCGCGCGAGAGGGCTGTCAGTTTCGACACGTCGCCCACGGCCTTGCGGATGGTTTCGAGGCGGGTCCACGGGTTCTCGTTCAGATAGCGCATCACCGAGTCGGGCACGGCGCCGCCCCACACCTCCATCGCATAGAAGCCCGCATCCTTGTAGTAGGGCAGGCAGCGGTCGATCTGCTGCTGCGTCATGCGCGTGGCGAACGACGACTGCTGGCCGTCGCGGAGCGTCAGGTCTCTGATCTTAAGATTTCTTGCCATTGTTTTTATGTTTTAGAAAGTTATCGTCGGACGATCCGTTGTTATCCGAATAACAAAGTTAATAAACAATTTCAGATTTCGATCATTCCGACGAAAAAATTAGCAAATTATCCGCTGTTTCCTTTCCGCGGAATTTCGTAACTTTGACTTCGTCTTAGTTACTTCGTCTCGGCATAATCAAACTTCGTTTGCTTCTGCGCTCGACTTTTCGTAACTTTGCCCGTCGATCCTTATTTTCGCGCATGACATCCGGAGCAGTTATCGCCGCCGTGGCGGCCTACATCGCAATCCTCTTTCTCGTGGCCTGGCTTTCGGGGCGCCGCGCCGACAATGCCGGTTTCTTCACGGGCAACCGCCGCACGCCCTGGTACATGGCGGCTTTCGCCATGATCGGCGGCGCCATGTCGGGCATCACGTTCGTATCGGTGCCGGGCTCGGTGGCCGACGATTCGTTCTCCTACATGCAGATGGTGTTCGGCTTCGCCGTGGGGCAGTGCGCGGTGGCTTTCGTGCTGGTTCCGCTCTTCTACCGCCTGCGCGTGGTGTCGCTCTACGAGTACCTCGATGCGCGCTTCGGCGCGGCGGCCCACCATACGGGGGCCTGGTTCTTTTTCGTCTCGCAGATGCTCCGGGCATCGCTCAAGGTCTTCGTGGTGTGCGCCGTGATGCAGCAGCTGGTCTTCGATGCCTGGGGCGTGCCGCTGTGGGGCAATGCGGCCTTCACGATGCTGCTCGTGTGGCTCTATACGCGGCGCGGGGGCGTGAAGTCGCTCATCTGGACCGATGCGCTTAAGACGACCTGTCTGGTGGGCAGCCTCGTGCTGACGCTCTTTTTCGTCGTGCGGGCCCTCGGGTTCACGGGGGCCGAGGCGGTGGAGTACGTGGTCCGCTCGCCCCTGTCGCGCGTCTTCTTTTTCGACGATCCCTCCTCGGGGCGCTATTTCTGGAAGATGTTCTTCGCCGGCATCTTCGTGCTGGTGGCCATGACGGGCCTCGACCAGGACATGATGCAGAAGAACCTGAGCTGCGCCACGCCGCGCGACGCACAGAAGAACATCATGCTCACGGCCTGCTGCCAGACCGTCGTGATCCTGCTGTTCCTGGTGCTGGGCGTGTTCCTCTATGCCTATGCGGCGCGTGCGGGCCTCGCGCTGCCCGACCGCACCGACGGGGTGTTCCCGCTCGTGGCCGTGCACGGGGGCTTGCCCGCGGTCGTGGGGCTGCTCTTCGTCGTGGGGCTGGTGTCGGGCACGTGGTCGGCCGCGGGGTCGGCCCTCACGGCGCTCACGACCTCCTTCACGGTCGATATACTGGGGGCTGCGCGGCGCTGCGACGAGCGCGGCCTCACGCGGGTGCGCCATGGGGTCCACCTGGCGCTGGCAGCGGCGATGACCCTCGTGATCCTCTGTTTCGACGCCTTCGCCGACGACAGCGTGATCAACCTCGTGTACAAGGTCGCGAGCTATACCTACGGACCCCTCCTCGGCATGTTCGCCTTCGGCATGTGCACCCGGCTCCGGGTGCGCGAACGCCGGATTCCCGCCGTGGCCGTGGCCGCGCCCCTGCTGAGCGCCCTGCTGCAATACGTGCTGCGGGTGCGCTGCGGCTATCAGATAGGTTTCGAACTGCTCGTGTACAATGCGCTTTTCACCGTCGCGGGAATGTTGCTGCTCGTTCGTCGTCATGAAAAATAGTCTTTTCCGTCTGTTGTGTCCGCTGCTGGCGTGCGTGTCGTACGCCGGCGCCTACGGTGCGCCGCAGGTTCCCGAAGCCTGCCGCCAGGAGATCGCCCGCATGCTTACCCGTGTCACGGCGCGCGAAGTCGCGGGCGGCTGGGTGCGCATCGACCGCATGCAGGTCTCGCGAAGCCGCGTGCGCATCCATGCCTCGATCGGTCTTTCGTACTACCCGTTCCGCGAGCAGAGCGTGGAGGTCATTTACGATTCGGTGCGGCAGCTGCTGCCGCCGGAGTTCCGGCGTGCGCGCATCGAGCTCTACACCGACCGCCGCCGCATCGAGGAGCTGATTCCCGTCGCCTGCCGCAGTGCGGCCGCGCGGCGCAAGATGCGTCCGTTCACCAACCGCTCCCTCCGTTCGGACCGTCCGCTCGTCACGCGGCTCTCGGCGGCCTGGACGCCGCCGGCCGGACTGCGCGGCCGACACATCGCTCTGTGGCAGAGCCACGGACGCTATTTCGACCAGCGCCGGAACTGCTGGCGCTGGCAGCGTGCGCGTCTGTGGGAGACCTGCGAGGACCTCTACACGCAGGGGTACGTGCTGCCTTTCCTGGTGCCGATGCTCGAAAATGCGGGGGCGAACGTGCTGCTGCCGCGCGAGCGCGACGTGCGGCGCGCCGAGCTGGTGGCCGACAACGACCCCGGTATCGGCGGGGCCGTGCGCTATGCCGAGACGGCGGGCCGCTTCGCGTGGAGCGACGGAGGCCCCGGGTTCGCGCACCTGAGGAGCCTCTACCGCGCGGGCGAGAACCCTTTCCGCGAGGGTACGGTGCGCCGCACGACGAGCGTGACCGAGGCTGCGGAGTGCAGCACGGCCGAGTGGTCGGCCGACATTCCCGAGGCGGGCGAATACGCCGTCTACGTCAGCTACCGGAGCCTGCCGGAGAGTGCGGAGGATGCGCGCTACACGGTGCGCCACCTGGGCGGCGAGAGCCGCTTCGCGGTCAATCAGACGATGGGCGGAGGCACGTGGATCTACCTGGGGACGTTCCCTTTCGCCGCGGGGCGCGATGCCGCGCGGGTGGTGCTCTCGAACCTTTCGTCGCAGGCGGGGCGCGTCGTGACGGCCGACGCCGTGAAGATCGGCGGCGGCATGGGCAACGTGGCCCGCACGGTGTGCGACTCGCTGCGGCGTCCGGACGGATGCTATGCCGAGGAGCCGAGCGGCTATCCGCGCTTCTGCGAAGGGGCGCGCTACTGGCTTCAGTGGGCCGGGTTCGGCGAGGAGGTCCATTCGCCCCGCTGCGGCACCGACGACTACAAGGACGACTACATGTCGCGCGCCCTGTGGGTCAATGCGCTGGCCGGCGGCTCGGAGCGTCTGCCCGAGGCGCCGGGACTGGGCATTCCGGTCGATATGGCGCTGGCGTTCCACTCCGATGCCGGCGTGCGCGACGGCGACGAGACGATCGGCACGCTCGGAATCTTCTATACGCGCGAGAACGGGGGCCGCTTCGAGGGCGGCGCCGACCGCTACCTCTCGCGCGACCTTACGGACCTGGTGATGACCCAGATCGTGCACGACGTGCGCCGCACGTTCGAGCCCGAATGGCGCCGCCGCGGACTGTGGAACCGCTCCTACTACGAAGCGCGCGTGCCGGGCGTGCCGACCATGCTGCTCGAACTGCTCTCGCACCAGAACTTCGCCGACATGCGCTACGGCTCCGATCCCCGCTTCCGGTTCGTGGTGAGCCGCGCGGTGTACAAGGGTATTTTGCGCTACCTCGGCGATCAGTACGGCGTGCCGTATGTCGTGCAGCCGCTGCCGGTGGCCGATTTCTCGGCCTGCCTCGTCGGGGAGGACTCGGTGCGGCTCGCCTGGCGCCCGGAGGCGGATACGCTCGAACCCACGGCGCGGCCCAAGGGCTATGTGGTCTACGTGCGCACCGACGACGGCGGCTTCGACGACGGACGCCTGGTCGGCGGCACGTCGTGCACGCTGCCCGTGGAGCCGGGACGCCGCTACGACTTCCGGGTGACGGCCGTCAATGACGGCGGCGAGAGTTTTCCCGGCGAGACGCTCTCCGTCTGCCGCATGCCCGAGGCCCGCGGATGCGTGCTGGTGGTGAACGCTTTCGACCGGGTGAGCGCCCCGCCCGTCGTGCGCACCGACTCGCTGGCCGGCTTCCGCCGCGACGACGACGACGGCGTGGCGTGGGGCACCGACATAACGTTCGCAGGCGCGCAGCGGGTCTTCGATCCCGCTGCGGCGCACGAGGCGGACGAGCGCTGTGCGCTCGGAGCCTGCGGCGACGATTACGCCGCGGAGACTTTCTGCGGCAACACCTTCGACTATCCCTCGCTGCACGGCCGCGCCATTGCCGCGGCAGGGTGGTCCTACTGCTCGGCTTCGGCGGGCGCCCTGGTGCGCGGCGACGTGGCCGCGGAGGAGTACGATGCGATCGACCTCGTGCTGGGCAAGCAGCGCACGGTGACGGTCGGGCGCGGTACGCGCGGCGCCGAGTTCCGGACCTTCCCTCCGGCGCTGCGGGCGGCGCTGCGTCGATTCACGCAGGCGGGCGGCGCGCTCTTCGTGTCGGGCTGCTATCCGCTCACGGACATGCTCTGCGGTCCGGAGGCGGACGGGGAGGCCCGGGCTTTCGCGGCCGAGGTGCTCCACTGCGCCGGCGGCGACCGCCGGAGGGCCGGACGCGGGCGCGTGACCGCAGCGGTGTCGCCTGCGGCGTTCCGCGGCGGTGCCTACCGCTTCCGCACCGAGCGTTCGGACGAGGGGTATGCCGTGGAGGCGTCCGATGTGCTCCTCCCCGCCGCGGAGGCCTGCGCCGTGCTGCGCTACGACGGCGGTCCCGATGCCGCGGGCGTGGCCTGGGAGGGGGCGGGCGCCGGACGCACGGTGGTGCTCGGCTTCCCGTTCGAGACGGTGACCGACCCCGTTCGGCGCGAGGCGCTCATGGGCGACGTGCTGGGGTTTCTCGGCCCGCGCCGGACATGCGAATGAACCATAAAGGAAAGAAGATATGTCACTCGAACAAAACATTTCGAAGGGTATCATGGAGGCCATGAAGGCCAAGGATACCGTGCGTCTGACGACGCTGCGCAACATCAAGAAGTACCTCATCGAGGCTAAGACCGCCACGGGCGGAATCGACGAGCTGGCCGATGCCGAGGTGGTGAAGATCATTTCGAAGCTCGCGAAGCAGGGCAGCGACTCGGCGGCCCTCTACACCCGGCAGGGGCGCGGGGACCTGGCCGCCGAGGAGCTGGCGCAGGTGGCCGTCATGCAGGAGTTCCTGCCCCGGCAGCTCACCGCCGGGGAACTCACGGAGGCCGTGAAGGCCATCATCGCCGAGACCGGCGCGCAGTCCGTGAAGGAGATGGGCAAGGTGATGGGCGTAGCGTCGAAGCGCCTGGCCGGCCGGGCCGACGGCAAGGACATTTCGGCCAAAGTGCGCGAGCTGCTCGCCTGATCCGATGCGGCTGCCCGAAAAACTCCGCCGCAACGTGAAGACGATCGCCATGCCGTTCGGCATGGTGGTCGGGGCGTTGCTGTGCCGCCCCGTGACGGCGGTCGAGGCGTGGTCGCACCACATGATTACGCCGTCGCTGATCTTTCTGATGCTCTTTTTCACCTTCTGCCGGGTCAGCCCCCGCGACATGCGGCCGAGCATGCTCCATGCCTGGATGCTGCTCTTCCAGGTCGCGGCCAGCGTGGGGGTATACCTGCTGCTCAGGCCGTTCGATCCGGTGGTGGCGCAGGGGGGCATGATCTGCGTGCTGGCCCCCATCGCCATGGCGGCGGTGGTCATCGGCGGCATGCTGGGGGCCGACGTCGCGCTGATGGCGACCTACAGCCTCGTCTGCAATCTGGTCATCGCCCTCGTTGCGCCCGTCGTGCTGTCGTTCGCCGGCAGCGGCGTCTGCACCCTGACGCAGATCCTGGCCCGCATCGCGCCGCTGCTCATCATGCCTTTCGCCGCGGCGCAGGCGTGCCGCTTCCTGGTGCCCCGCCTCGCGGGGTGGATCGGCGCGCACAGCCAGCTTTCGTTCTGGATGTGGCTCGTGTCGCTGGTCGTGGTCATCGGACGCACCACGTCGTTCATCCTCGATCTGCGGGGGGCCGATTTCCGCACCGAGATCGCACTGGCCGCCGTGGCGCTCGTACTCTGCCTGGTGCAGTTCAAGGCGGGCCGCATGCTGGGCCGCCGCTACGGCGATCCGGTGGCCGGAGGGCAGTCGCTGGGTCAGAAAAATACGGTCCTCGCCGTGTGGATGGCCCAGTCGTTCCTCAATCCCGTATCCTCGATCGCTCCCACGGCCTACATCGTGTGGCAGAACTTCGTGAACTCCTGTCAGATTTACCGCAAGGACCGCGAGCGGGTTTAAAACGATGTATTCTCAGGTGAAAGTAAATTATGGTTGAGAAGAGAGAAATACTACATTATTTCTCTCACCTTAGTTGGCGGTATCCCAAGGAAACGTGTAGATTGCTCCGTTGATGTCAATATTCACGGTCATGGAAATTCCTTTCTGGTATTCGATGTTGATATAACCGGTAATGACTTCCCCGGGATAAATCGTTGTCTTTCTCAGATATCCTTGGTTTTTTGCCGCTCTTTCTGTCAGTAGCGATTGCTCATAGGTTGCGATTCGGTTGTTCGCTATCATTTGTGCTTGATATGCGGCAGCTCCGTTGTAAGTTAAGTTTGTAGTATTCGAATGTCCGCAGTAGGATGAAGTACCGAAAGTGCCGTAAGTATATCCGTTGTAAGAGGTATAGGTCGTGGAGGTCGAGTAGCCGGCATTTGCAGCAGACATGCCTTCTGCAAATGCGGTGAAGGCAATGGCCCAATTTTGTCGGCGTTTGACTTTCCGCAAATATTCGTCTGCGGCATAAACTTTCAGCACATGCCCGATTCCCTTCTTATCCGTTGATGAAGCTGCGATTCTTTCGGGATTGAATTCGATAGGGAACATCGAATGGTTCGCAATGGTAATGTTTATTCGGAAATATTTTCCGTAGTCGCGGATTACACGGTTCGTCGTATTGACCAGAATTCCGTTTTTATTGTAATACGGCCATGCTTCGCCGTGTTTGTAGCGCGTCTTTTTTTCGTACAGCGACGGACTTTCGTATATCGGTCGTCTGTCGGAAAATCGCACCTTGCTGCAATGACCGGCCTGATTGGAGATGACGTAATAGTTGTATCGGGGTTTTCCATGTTCGTATTCGATCTGTTTGCATTGTCTGCCGTCTGCCGTGAAATCGGAACATACGCCGTGCAACAGGTCGTTTCTGAAGTAGGCGCGTCGCCTAACGAGCCCGTTTTCCTCGTATTCGGTGTAGGGTCCTTCGCGCTTGCCATCAATCCGGGTACCTTGGAGTGCTATCTGTCCCGATTTGTAATAGGTTGTCCATTTGCCGTCGAACACGGAGCGTGAATCGTCGTTCGGGTCGATGGTTATGTAGTGACCTTCGGATTGCAGTTCGCCTGTTATATAATAGTCGCGATATTGCCTGCTTTCATCAGACGAGCAGACGATGCGGTAATAGGATGCGAAGATTTTGTTTTCTTCTCTTTTCCAATTTTTATCGTAATAGAGTGTATCAATCGTAGCTTGTCCGATGACGGGTAGGGTGGCACAGATTTCGAGAATCAGGAGGATTGATTTTTTCATTTTTTATATTTTGGTGAGGGAGGCTTCGATACAAAGGTAAATAAAAATGAGAATTCGGGCAACTACGATCGAATGGTTTTAATGAAAAGAGCAGCCGCGAAAGGCTGCTCTTTGTGTTAGAAGTCATGCGGTCGTCCCTCAGTGCTTCGTGCCGGCGGTCACCTTCTCTTCGGAGAGGGGCTTGGTGCAGAAGTACCAGTCGTAGCAGCGGGCGCCCTCGTCGGGGTTGCCGGTGCGGCGGTCGATCGCTTCCATCGTGGAGCCCGAGGGGGCGATCACGTCGTCGCCGGGATGCCAGTCGGCGGGCAGCGCCACGTTGTAGGCGTCGATGGTCTGAAGCCCCACGAGAATGCGTTTGAGCTCGTCGAAATTGCGGCCCAGGACCGCCGGGTAGCACAGGAACGTGCGCACGATGCCGTGCGGGTCGATGAAGAAGACGGTGCGCACGGCGGCCGTGGTGCTCGCACCGGGCTGGATCATGCCGTAACGCCGTGCCACGTCCATGGTGAGGTCGGCGATCAGCGGGAAGCGGATGTCGAGGTTGCGGATGCCCTTGTATTCGATCTTTTCGCGGATCGAGCGCAGCCAGGCGATGTGGCTGGTCAGGGCGCCGACGGAGAGTCCGAGGAGCTGGCAGCCGAGGGCGTCGAACTCCTCCTGCATCTTGCCGAAGAGCATGAATTCGGAGGTGCATACGGGTGTGAAGTCGCCGGGGTGGCTGAAGAGAATGATCCATTTTCCTTTGAAATCCTGCGGGAAACGGATGTGTCCCTGTGTGGTTTCGGCTTCGAATTCGGGAGCTTTCTCGCCCAGGCCGGGCATGTTGCAGGTCGTATTTTCCATGTTTTTCGCGTTTCCGACGCACGGTTCAAACATGATGCCGGACTTGCGGAGCCGGAGCCCCGGGTGGCGCAGGAGCAGACGTTGGGGCAGGCAGGGCACCCGGTAGGAGCGGAACGTCCGTCCCGCCGTTCCGCGCGGCTTACTTGCGGAAGATGAAGTAGACGGCCAGTACGAGGCAGAGGAAGCCGGCCGCATGGTTCCAGCGCAGCGTGTCGGACTTCATGAAGAGCACGGCGAAGAGGGTGAAGACGACGAGCGACACGACTTCCTGGATCACTTTCAGCTCCCAGATCGAGAATGGGCCGCCCAGCGCGGCGCTGCCGAGCCGGTTGGCCGGGACCTGAAAGCAGTATTCGAAGAGTGCCACGCCCCAGCTCACCAGCACGATGGCGGCCATGCCGAGGCGTTCGGTTTTCGACCGGAAGGCGATGTGTCCGTACCAGGCGAGCGTCATGAAGACGTTCGAGACGATCAGCAGTGCGATGGATGCCAGTCCGCGAAGCATGTTACGAGAGGATTTCGTCGAGGTTTTCGATTCGGGTGAAGTCGGCTACGATGCGGTCGGCGCCGGTGGCGGCCAGCCGCTCGGCCGGGAGGGTAGTGGCCAGTGCTACGATGCGGCCCGCACCGGCGCGGCGGGCCGATTCGATGCCCGCGGGCGCGTCCTCGAAGACCACGCACTCGGCGGGCGCGAGGCCCAGGCCGGCCGCGGCCGCGAGGTAGATTTCGGGGTCGGGTTTGCAGTGCCGCACGCGGTCGCCGCTCACGATGAAGCCGAAGTATTCGGCGATGCCGCAGCGGTCGAGTACGAAACGCACGTTTTCGATCGGCCCCGACGAACCCACGGCGATGGCCGTGCCCGCCGCGCACAAGCGTTCCAGCAGTTCGCGCAACCCCGCCACGGGCCGTATGGACGGTGCGTAGATTTCGCGGTAGATGCGCTCCTTCTCGGCGGCGAGCGACTCGATGCCGCGCTCGCGTATGAGCTCCGGGGGCAGCAGCCGGCGCAGGATGTCGTCGTTGCCCATGCCGTAGGAGGCGGCGAGTTTCCCGCGCCAATCGGTCACGCCGTACCGTTCGCAGAACCGGGCGAACGCCTCGACGTGCACGGGGGTATTGTCCACCAGCACGCCGTCCATGTCGAATAAAGCTCCTCTGATCATAGCGGGTGCAAAGGTACGTTTTTTCTCTCGGAAAACAGCACGTTCGGATGCGGGTTTCGGCGCGGAAATTTTCGCGGCCAGCGGATGCCGCCGCCCGGGCTCCGTGCAGCGCCCCCGCCTGCCTGCCGGAGCGCGCACGCTGCGGCCGCGGCGCTTCCTTCCGCTCCGCACGGCGCGTCCCTTCGCGGGGGCGATGCTTTGCGGTTCGCATGGGGTCTTCTCGCAGGGGGCGCTTCCTGCTC
>VSOO01000028.1 GCA_009774895.1 Alistipes sp.
GCCCGCGGGCGGATGAGGTTATGGCATTTGGACGAAGAACTGTAACTATGTCGTTCAGCGGGTTGCGGCCAATTTTTGCGATCGGGGGTTCTGCGGGAACGGTTTGCGGCTCTTTTGAAAGCCGCGCGGGCCTGCGGTGCCCCGGAGGATGGGTTTGCGGCGAGCCGCGCGGACTCTGTGGCGCTCCGGAGGATGATCTTGCGGAGACGGTTTGCGGCTCTTACGAGCCGCGCGGGCCGCAGCCTCCGCACGCGGAGGCCCGCAACTTCGCTGACGCTCCGTGCGGACACTCCGCAGGCTGCGATCCGGTTTTACCGCCTCTTTTCCGCACTTCGGCTGCGCCGCGGCCGCTCCCGCGCGGCAAAATGCGCGCAAGCTTGCATTTACGCACCATTTTTCGTAACTTTGGCTTCGTTATACCGCAAAACAACGAAAAACGCATAAGCACATGTTTTCAGCACAGACCTACGCCGCACGCCGCCACGAGCTGCGCACGCGCATCGGATCGGGCCTCATCCTGCTGCCCGGCAATCCGCTTACGCCCAACAACTACCCCAATAACGCCTACTACTTCCGCCAGGATTCGTCGTTCCGCTACTACTTCGGGCTGAACGTGCCGGGCGTCGCGGGATTCATCGACGCCGACTCGGGCGAGGAGGCGCTCTACGGCGACGACTTCACCGTGGAGGACATCATCTGGACCGGCCCGCAGCCCACGCTGCGCGAGATGGGCGCCGAGGTCGGCGTCGGCGCAACGCACCCCATGGCCGAATTGCAGCCCCGCCTTGCGCGCGCCATCGCCCAGGGCCGCCGCATCCACTACCTGCCGCCCTACCGCGGCGAGACGAAGCTCCAGCTCTCGGCGCTGCTGGGCATCGCGCCGGCCATGCTCCACGACTACAAGTCGGTAGAGCTGATGATGGCCGTGGCCGAAATGCGCGAGAAGAAGAGCGCCGAGGAGATCGAGGCCCTCGAACGGGCCTTCGGCATCGGCTACCGCATGCACACCACAGCCATGCGGATGTGCCGCCCGGGCGTTGTGGAGCGCGAAATCGCGGGTGCCATCGAGGGCATCGCCAAATCCTACGGCCAGGGGGTGTCATTCCCCTCGATCGTATCGCAGCACGGCGAGACGCTGCATAACCTCAACGCCGACGGCGTGCTGGAGGAGGGCCGCCTGCTGCTGTGCGACGCCGGCGGCGAGAGCTGCGAGGGCTACTGCTCCGACCACACGCGAACGTACCCCGTGAGCGGCCGGTTCACGCAGAAACAGAAAGACGTATACAACATCGTGCTGGCTGCGCACGACCGCGTGGCCGAAATCGTGAAGCCCCATATGATGTACCGCGAGGTGCACGAAACCGCCTACCTCACCCTCGCCGAGGGACTCATCGGCCTCGGGCTGCTGCACGGCACGGCCTCCGACGCCGTGGCTTCGGGTGCCATGACGATGCTCATGCCCCACGGTCTGGGCCACGGCATGGGCATGGACGTGCACGACTGCGAGGCGATGGGCGAACGCAGCTTCGACTTCTCGTCGATCGCCGAGCGTGCGGCGCGCTCGGCCACCTGCATCTACCGCGCGGCCTGGCGTCTGGAGCCGGGCACGGTGCTGACCGACGAACCGGGACTCTACTTCATCCCCGCGCTGATCGACAAGTGCCGCGCCGAGGGCAAATATGCGGGCATCGTCGATTACGACGCCCTGGAGGCCTACCGCGACTTCGGCGGCATCCGCATCGAGGACGACCTGCTGGTGACCGAAACGGGCAACCGCATGCTGGGCGACCGCAAGATCCCCGTAACGGTCGAGGAGCTGGAAGCCGTGGTCGGAAAATAATCCCCGCGGCACGGACCGCAGGGCCTGCCGGGGCTCCTGCGGTCCGCGTCCGGAAAAACGCATGCCAATGAAAACCGTCGTTCTGTTTCCTACCGTCGAGGAGGGCAAGGAGTTCATCCTCGGAGAACCGCCCGTGGCCACTTTCGTCTCGGGCGTGGGTGCCGCGGAGACCGCCGCCGCCGTGGTGCGGGCCGTACGGGCCAAGAAACCCGACCTGGTGCTTCTGGCGGGCATCGCCGGCGCCTACGACCGCACGATCCCCGTAGGCACGGTGTTCGAGGTGACGAGCGAGCGCACGGCGGCACTGCCCGCGCGCTACCGTGCGGAGTACACGGTGCCTCCGGTGACGGACCTGCCCGAAGCCGCGTCGAACACCTCCGACCGCATGGGCACCGAGGCGGAGGGCGCCCGACTCGAAAACATGGAGGGCGCCGCGCTCTTCGCCGCATGTGCGGCGCTGGGGGTCCGGTGCTGCGAAATACGAGCCGTGGCAAACTACGTGGGCGACCCGTTCGAGCAGTGGGACATCCCCTGCGCCGTGACAAACCTCACCGAGACGCTGCGCGACCTCTTCGCCGACGCGGAGTAGGCCGCGGACAGTGCGGACTTTCCTGCGGCACGACCGACGTGCGGAAACGTTCCGCACCGCATCGCCGGGCAAGAGCTTTTCCGACCCTCCGGACGCAGCGCCGGAGCGTGAAATCCCAGCCGGGAAACGAATGTTCCCGTCAGGCCGAGCGCGGCACCGAACACGGTCCGGGCATTGTCCTGGCGCGAAAACAACCGACCCGCGACTGTCCGTGCAGCGCACGCAAGCACCGGCCGGGCGATAAAAACAAACGACCATGCACCTCGAATTATCCATCTCCCCCTGTCCCAACGACACCTTTATGTTCGATGCGCTGCTCGGCGGCCGCATCGACTGCGAAGGGCTGACGTTCGCCCCCGCATTCCACGACATCGAGGAGCTGAACCGCGCCCTGCGCGACGCCGCACCCGGTGCGGGCCCCGACATGAGCAAGGTCAGCTGCGCCCTGCTGCCCGAAATCGCCGACCGCTACGAAGTGCTCGACAGCGGCGCGGCGCTCGGACGCGGCAACGGCCCCCTGCTCGTACGGCGCCGCGGCGACCGCACGCCCCTGCGGCACGTTGCCGTACCGGGCCTGCACACCACGGCCAACGCCCTCCTGCGGCTGCTCCATCCCGAGATCATGGAACGCACGCCCGTGCTCTTCTCCGAAATCGCTGCCGCCGTCGAACGCGGCGACTACGACGCGGGAGTGCTCATCCACGAGGGGCGTTTCGTCTTCGGCGCCCGCAACCTCGAACGGGTCGCCGACCTCGGCGAGGAGTGGGAGGCCCGCACGGGACTGCCCCTGCCGCTCGGCGCCATCGTCGTGCGGCGCACGCTGCCCGAAGCCGTGCGCCGGCGGTGTGCCGCGGTGCTGCGCCGCAGCATCGAGTACGCTTTCGCCCACCCCGGGGTCTCGCGGCCCTTCGTCCGGGCCCATGCCCGGGAGCTGGACGACGCCGTGACCGACGCCCACATCGCACTCTTCGTGAACGAATACTCGCTCTCGCTCGGTGCGGAAGGACGCAGCGCCCTCGAAACCCTCGCCCCCGGCGCTCTCGGAACACCCGGAACACCGGACGCCGCCGCCGAACAGCTGCGCCCCGGCTATTATATATAGGTCCCGCGCACCGTGCCCTGCACACTCCCGCATGCGGCCGGTGCGGAAGCCGCGTCCGGCCCGCACCCCGCCGCAGCGCACGGAATGCGAAAAGTCCTCCGCACGAACGATTTTTCCCGCACGAAGCTTGGATATGTCGAATTTTTCGTATATTTATAGTCGGCAACACCCCGCAGCGGGAATGCCGTGCGAAAAACCTATAAACTTCAAGCGATATGAAAAATTATTCAGCCAAGGAGATCAAGAACATCGTTCTGATCGGCGCTCCGGGAACGGGAAAGACCACGCTTGCCGAGGCCATGGCCTACGAGGGCAAAGTGATCGACCGCAGGGGTAGCATCGAAACGAACAACACGCTGTCGGACAACACCGACATCGAGCACGAATACAAACGTTCGATCTACTCGACCATCCTCTTCACGGAGTTCATGGATCGCAAACTCAATATCATCGACTGCCCCGGTTCGGACGACTTCTGCGGCAGCCTCTTCTCCGCATTTAAGGTCGGCGACGTGGGCGTGTGCCTCTTCAATGCCCAGAACGGCTGGGAGGTGGGCAGCGAGATCCAGGCCCGCTATGCGCGCGCGCTGAACAAGCCCGTCATCGGCGTCATCAACCAGCTCGACGCCGACAAGGCCTCGTTCGAGGCCACGCTCGACTCGATCCGCGCCGCTTCGCGCGTGAAACCCGTCATCGTGCAGTATCCCGTCAATCAGGGCGCCGGATTCGACGCTTTCATCGACGTGCTGCTCATGAAGATGTACCGCTTCAAGGACCAAGACGGCCACCGCGAGGAGCTGGAGATTCCGGCTTCGGAGCTCGAACGCGCCCAGGCCCTCAACAAGGAGCTGGTCGAAGCGGCCGCCGAACACGACGAAGCGCTCATGGAGCTCTACTTCGAGAAGGGCACCCTCACGCAGGACGACATCCGCAACGGACTGAAAATCGGCCTTGCGAACCGCGATGTGCTGCCCATCTTCTGCACCAGCGGCAAGCGCGACATCGGCACCAAGCGACTCATGGAGTTCATCATCAACGTGGCCCCCGGCCCGCTGAAGGCTCCGAAGTTCCTCACCGTCGAGGGCGAGGAGGTGGCCGCCGACGCCGAGCAGCCGTCCGTGGCATTCGTATTCAAGAGCCAGCTCGAACAGCACATCGGGGAAATATCCTACTTCCGCGTGATCCGCGGCCGCATCGCCGAAGGCATGGAGCTGGTCAATGCGCGCACGGGCAACAAGGAGAAGCTCTCGCAGCTCTTCGCCGTGGCGGGCAAGAACCGCATCAAGGTCACGGAGCTCTCGGCCGGCGACATCGGCTGCACGGTGAAGTTGAAGGGCACGCGCACCAACGACACGCTGTGCGCCCCCGGCGCCCCCGTACGGATCGAGCCGATCGTCTTCCCCGAGCCGCGCTACCGCGCTGCCGTCAAGGCCAAGGAGCAGGGCGACGAGGAGAAGCTGGGCAAGGCGCTCAACGACGCCAAATACGAAGACCCCACGATCCTCGTGGATTACTCCAAGGAGCTCAAGCAGACCATCGTGCAAGGTCAGGGCGAACACCACCTGAACATCCTGCGCTCGCGCATCGCCGCCGAGACCAAGATCCAATACGACTACATCGCGCCGCGCATACCTTACCGCGAGACGATCACCAAGGTGTCGCAGGCCGACTACCGCCACAAGAAGCAGTCGGGCGGCGCCGGACAGTTCGGCGAGGTGCACATGATCGTGGAGCCCTACTGCGAGGGCATGCCCGAACCGAAAAACTACAAGGTGCCGGGCAAGGGCGACATGGTGGTGAACGTCAAGACCAAGGAGGAGTACGACCTGCCGTGGGGCGGCAAGTTGCAGTTCTACAGCGCCATCGTGGGCGGCGCCATCGACGCGCGCTTCATGCCGGCCATCCTCAAGGGCATCATGGAGAAGATGGACGAGGGTCCGCTGACAGGCTCCTACGCCCGTGACATCCGCGTGGTGATCTACGACGGCAAGATGCATCCGGTGGACTCGAACGAGATTTCGTTCAAGCTGGCGGCCCGCAACGCCTTCAAGGAGGCGTTCCGCAACGCCGGCCCCAAGATCATGGAGCCGATCTACTCGGTCGAGGTCCTCACGCCCAGCGAATACATGGGCGCCGTGATGAGCGACCTTCAGAACCGCCGCGCGATGATCGAAGGCATGGAGTCCGAAAAGGGCTTCGACCGCCTCAACGCCCGCGTGCCGCTGGCCGAACTCTATCGCTACTCCACGACCCTCTCGTCGCTCACCTCGGGATCGGCGACCTACTCGATGAAGTTCGCATCCTACGAGCAGGTGCCCGCCGACGTGCAGGAGAAGCTGCTCAAGGCCTACAACGACACCGACGAGGAGTAATACCCGTCATTCGACACGGACGGGACGGATGCCGCGGCATCCGTCCCGTCCGTGTCGAATGACGGGTATTACTCCTCGTCGGTGTCGTTGTAGGCCTTGAGCAGCTTCTCCTGCACGTCGGCGGGCACCTGCTCGTAGGATGCGAACTTCATCGAGTAGGTCGCCGATCCCGAGGTGAGCGACGAGAGGGTCGTGGAGTAGCGATAGAGTTCGGCCAGCGGCACGCGGGCGTTGAGGCGGTCGAAGCCCTTTTCGGACTCCATGCCTTCGATCATCGCGCGGCGGTTCTGAAGGTCGCTCATCACGGCGCCCATGTATTCGCTGGGCGTGAGGACCTCGACCGAGTAGATCGGCTCCATGATCTTGGGGCCGGCGTTGCGGAACGCCTCCTTGAAGGCGTTGCGGGCCGCCAGCTTGAACGAAATCTCGTTCGAGTCCACCGGATGCATCTTGCCGTCGTAGATCACCACGCGGATGTCACGGGCGTAGGAGCCTGTCAGCGGACCCTCGTCCATCTTCTCCATGATGCCCTTGAGGATGGCCGGCATGAAGCGCGCGTCGATGGCGCCGCCCACGATGGCGCTGTAGAACTGCAACTTGCCGCCCCACGGCAGGTCGTACTCCTCCTTGGTCTTGACGTTCACCACCATGTCGCCCTTGCCCGGCACCTTGTAGTTTTTCGGTTCGGGCATGCCCTCGCAGTAGGGCTCCACGATCATGTGCACCTCGCCGAACTGTCCGGCGCCGCCCGACTGCTTCTTGTGGCGGTAGTCGGCCTGCGACACCTTGGTGATCGTCTCGCGGTAAGGTATGCGCGGCGCGATGTAGTCGTATTGGATCTTGGTCTCGGCGGCGATGCGCGAGCGCAGGATGTTCAGGTGGTGTTCGCCCTGACCTTGCACGATGGTCTGCTTGAGCTCCTTGGAGTAATCCACGAGGATCGTGGGGTCTTCGTATTTGGCGTCGTTGAGCGCCTTGCCCAGCTTCTCCTCGTCGCCCTGCTCCTTGGCCTTGACGGCAGCGCGGTAGCGCGGCTCGGGGAAGACGATCGGCTCGATCCGTACGGGGGCGCCGGGGGCGCACAGCGTGTCGTTGGTGCGCGTGCCCTTCAACTTCACCGTGCAGCCGATGTCGCCGGCCGAGAGCTCCGTGACCTTGATGCGGTTCTTGCCCGCCACGGCGAAGAGCTGCGAGAGCTTCTCCTTGTTGCCCGTGCGCGCATTGACCAGCTCCATGCCTTCGGCGATGCGGCCGCGGATCACGCGGAAGTAGGATATTTCCCCGATGTGCTGTTCGAGCTGGCTCTTGAATACGAATGCCACGGACGGCTGCTCGGCGTCGGCGGCCACCTCCTCGCCCTCGACGGTGAGGAACTTCGGAGCCTTCAGCGGGCCGGGGGCCACGTTGATGATGAACTCCATGAGTCGCTTGGTGCCGATGTCGCGCTTGCCGCTGGTGCAGAAGATGGGCAGCACATCGCGGTTCGCAAGGCCGATTTTCAGTCCGTTGCGGATGTCGTCCTGCGTGAGGGTGCCCTTCTCGAAGTAGAGCTCCATGAGCGCTTCGTCGTGTTCGGCGGCCGCTTCGACCAGCTCCTTGTTGAGGGCCTGGGCGCGTTCGAGCTCCGAAGCCGGAATCTCCAGCTCCTCGCGGTGGCCGTCTTGGTCCTTGAAGCGGTACATCTTCATGAGCAGCACGTCGATGAAAGCGTCGAATCCGGCGCCCTGATTGACGGGATACTGCACGATGACGGGTTTCACGCGCGAAGCGGCGCGGATCGAGTCGAGCGTGGCCTCGAACGAGGCCTTGTCGGCGTCGAGCTGGTTGATGACGCCGATGACGGGCTTGTTCAGCGCGCGCGCATAGCGGGCCTGGATCTCGCTGCCCACCTCCCAGCCGTTCTGGGCATTGAAGAGGCACACGCCCACGTCGCCGACCTTAAATGCGGAGAAGAGGCTGCCGCAGAAGTCGTCCGAACCGGGGCAGTCGATGATATTGAGTTTGCGATCCATGAACTCCGTGAAGAGGATGGTCGAGTAGATCGAACGTTTGTATTCGTGCTCGATGTCGGTGTTGTCCGACAGCGTGTTGTTCGTTTCGATGCTACCCCTGCGGTCGATCACTTTGCCCTCGTAGGCCATGGCCTCGGCAAGCGTGGTCTTTCCCGTTCCCGGAGCGCCGATCAGAACGATGTTCTTGATCTCCTTGGCTGAATAATTTTTCATATCGCTTGAAGTTTATAGGTTTTTCGCACGGCATTCCCGCTGCGGGGTGTTGCCGACTATAAATATACGAAAAATTCGACATATCCAAGCTTCGTGCGGGAAAAATCGTTCGTGCGGAGGACTTTTCGCATTCCGTGCGCTGCGGCGGGGTGCGGGCCGGACGCGGCTTCCGCACCGGCCGCATGCGGGAGTGTGCAGGGCACGGTGCGCGGGACCTATATATAATAGCCGGGGCGCAGCTGTTCGGCGGCGGCGTCCGGTGTTCCGGGTGTTCCGAGAGCGCCGGGGGCGAGGGTTTCGAGGGCGCTGCGTCCTTCCGCACCGAGCGAGAGCGAGTATTCGTTCACGAAGAGTGCGATGTGGGCGTCGGTCACGGCGTCGTCCAGCTCCCGGGCATGGGCCCGGACGAAGGGCCGCGAGACCCCGGGGTGGGCGAAAGCGTACTCGATGCTGCGGCGCAGCACCGCGGCACACCGCCGGCGCACGGCTTCGGGCAGCGTGCGCCGCACGACGATGGCGCCGAGCGGCAGGGGCAGTCCCGTGCGGGCCTCCCACTCCTCGCCGAGGTCGGCGACCCGTTCGAGGTTGCGGGCGCCGAAGACGAAACGCCCCTCGTGGATGAGCACTCCCGCGTCGTAGTCGCCGCGTTCGACGGCGGCAGCGATTTCGGAGAAGAGCACGGGCGTGCGTTCCATGATCTCGGGATGGAGCAGCCGCAGGAGGGCGTTGGCCGTGGTGTGCAGGCCCGGTACGGCAACGTGCCGCAGGGGCGTGCGGTCGCCGCGGCGCCGTACGAGCAGGGGGCCGTTGCCGCGTCCGAGCGCCGCGCCGCTGTCGAGCACTTCGTAGCGGTCGGCGATTTCGGGCAGCAGGGCGCAGCTGACCTTGCTCATGTCGGGGCCCGCACCGGGTGCGGCGTCGCGCAGGGCGCGGTTCAGCTCCTCGATGTCGTGGAATGCGGGGGCGAACGTCAGCCCTTCGCAGTCGATGCGGCCGCCGAGCAGCGCATCGAACATAAAGGTGTCGTTGGGACAGGGGGAGATGGATAATTCGAGGTGCATGGTCGTTTGTTTTTATCGCCCGGCCGGTGCTTGCGTGCGCTGCACGGACAGTCGCGGGTCGGTTGTTTTCGCGCCAGGACAATGCCCGGACCGTGTTCGGTGCCGCGCTCGGCCTGACGGGAACATTCGTTTCCCGGCTGGGATTTCACGCTCCGGCGCTGCGTCCGGAGGGTCGGAAAAGCTCTTGCCCGGCGATGCGGTGCGGAACGTTTCCGCACGTCGGTCGTGCCGCAGGAAAGTCCGCACTGTCCGCGGCCTACTCCGCGTCGGCGAAGAGGTCGCGCAGCGTCTCGGTGAGGTTTGTCACGGCGCAGGGGATGTCCCACTGCTCGAACGGGTCGCCCACGTAGTTTGCCACGGCTCGTATTTCGCAGCACCGGACCCCCAGCGCCGCACATGCGGCGAAGAGCGCGGCGCCCTCCATGTTTTCGAGTCGGGCGCCCTCCGCCTCGGTGCCCATGCGGTCGGAGGTGTTCGACGCGGCTTCGGGCAGGTCCGTCACCGGAGGCACCGTGTACTCCGCACGGTAGCGCGCGGGCAGTGCCGCCGTGCGCTCGCTCGTCACCTCGAACACCGTGCCTACGGGGATCGTGCGGTCGTAGGCGCCGGCGATGCCCGCCAGAAGCACCAGGTCGGGTTTCTTGGCCCGTACGGCCCGCACCACGGCGGCGGCGGTCTCCGCGGCACCCACGCCCGAGACGAAAGTGGCCACGGGCGGTTCTCCGAGGATGAACTCCTTGCCCTCCTCGACGGTAGGAAACAGAACGACGGTTTTCATTGGCATGCGTTTTTCCGGACGCGGACCGCAGGAGCCCCGGCAGGCCCTGCGGTCCGTGCCGCGGGGATTATTTTCCGACCACGGCTTCCAGCTCCTCGACCGTTACGGGGATCTTGCGGTCGCCCAGCATGCGGTTGCCCGTTTCGGTCACCAGCAGGTCGTCCTCGATGCGGATGCCGCCGAAGTCGCGGTAGGCCTCCAGGGCGTCGTAATCGACGATGCCCGCATATTTGCCCTCGGCGCGGCACTTGTCGATCAGCGCGGGGATGAAGTAGAGTCCCGGTTCGTCGGTCAGCACCGTGCCCGGCTCCAGACGCCAGGCCGCGCGGTAGATGCAGGTGGCCGAGCGCGCCGCACGCTCGGCGATCGACGAGAAGTCGAAGCTGCGTTCGCCCATCGCCTCGCAGTCGTGCACGTCCATGCCCATGCCGTGGCCCAGACCGTGGGGCATGAGCATCGTCATGGCACCCGAAGCCACGGCGTCGGAGGCCGTGCCGTGCAGCAGCCCGAGGCCGATGAGTCCCTCGGCGAGGGTGAGGTAGGCGGTTTCGTGCACCTCGCGGTACATCATATGGGGCTTCACGATTTCGGCCACGCGGTCGTGCGCAGCCAGCACGATGTTGTATACGTCTTTCTGTTTCTGCGTGAACCGGCCGCTCACGGGGTACGTTCGCGTGTGGTCGGAGCAGTAGCCCTCGCAGCTCTCGCCGCCGGCGTCGCACAGCAGCAGGCGGCCCTCCTCCAGCACGCCGTCGGCGTTGAGGTTATGCAGCGTCTCGCCGTGCTGCGATACGATCGAGGGGAATGACACCCCCTGGCCGTAGGATTTGGCGATGCCCTCGATGGCACCCGCGATTTCGCGCTCCACAACGCCCGGGCGGCACATCCGCATGGCTGTGGTGTGCATGCGGTAGCCGATGCCGAAGGCCCGTTCGAGGGCCTCGATCTCCTCGGCGCTCTTCTTCTCGCGCATTTCGGCCACGGCCATCATCAGCTCTACCGACTTGTAGTCGTGGAGCATGGCCGGCGCGATGCCCAGCAGCGCCGAGAGCTGGAGCTTCGTCTCGCCGCGGTAGGGCGGCAGGTAGTGGATGCGGCGGCCCTGGGCGATGGCGCGCGCAAGGCGGGGCTGCAATTCGGCCATGGGGTGCGTTGCGCCGACGCCGACCTCGGCGCCCATCTCGCGCAGCGTGGGCTGCGGGCCGGTCCAGATGATGTCCTCCACGGTGAAGTCGTCGCCGTAGAGCGCCTCCTCGCCCGAGTCGGCGTCGATGAATCCCGCGACGCCCGGCACGTTCAGCCCGAAGTAGTAGCGGAACGACGAATCCTGGCGGAAGTAGTAGGCGTTATTGGGGTAGTTGTTGGGCGTAAGCGGATTGCCGGGCAGCAGGATGAGGCCCGATCCGATGCGCGTGCGCAGCTCGTGGCGGCGTGCGGCGTAGGTCTGTGCTGAAAACATGTGCTTATGCGTTTTTCGTTGTTTTGCGGTATAACGAAGCCAAAGTTACGAAAAATGGTGCGTAAATGCAAGCTTGCGCGCATTTTGCCGCGCGGGAGCGGCCGCGGCGCAGCCGAAGTGCGGAAAAGAGGCGGTAAAACCGGATCGCAGCCTGCGGAGTGTCCGCACGGAGCGTCAGCGAAGTTGCGGGCCTCCGCGTGCGGAGGCTGCGGCCCGCGCGGCTCGTAAGAGCCGCAAACCGTCTCCGCAAGATCATCCTCCGGAGCGCCACAGAGTCCGCGCGGCTCGCCGCAAACCCATCCTCCGGGGCACCGCAGGCCCGCGCGGCTTTCAAAAGAGCCGCAAACCGTTCCCGCAGAACCCCCGATCGCAAAAATTGGCCGCAACCCGCTGAACGACATAGTTACAGTTCTTCGTCCAAATGCCATAACCTCATCCGCCCGCGGGC
>VSOO01000029.1 GCA_009774895.1 Alistipes sp.
CGTAGATGGTTCGCTTTCTCTGCATCATTCTTGTTTCGGTTACGATGGACGGCACCGCCGCCCCTTAGGAAACACGGGCAAAAAGCGAAATCCGCAGTGATGAATATGCAAATATACGAAAAGTTATGTCGAAAACAAGTAAAAATCCCGAAAAACTTGTTAATTTTGTACGTATGAAAAAATCGCTCAACTATTTACCCGAACACAAACAACGCGACCTGCAACAACTCGTCGAACTTGTTCGCAATGAAGTGAAAGGCGTCGTAATGATCATACTCTACGGCAGTTATGCGCGTGGGACCTACGTCGATTACGACCAGAGGATCGAATACGGGGTAAAGACCTATTTCATGAGCGATTACGACCTGCTCATCGTTACCGAGAAACGCATGGGGAACAACGAACATACGGTTTATGCGAATATTCTCCGTCGATTCTACACCAACCGAGCCTGGGAAATAGCGACCCGTCCGCAGTTCATCAACGAAAGCATCGGCGAGTTGAACAAAGCGCTCGACAAGAGCCGATACTTTTATACCGACATCAAGCGAGAGGGCGTAATGCTCTACGATAACGGACAATACAAGCTGGCACGCCGTCGAAAACTCGATTTTGCGGAAATCGGGGAAATGGCGAAAGAATATTTCGAAGACAAGTTTCCCTTTGCCAATCGTTTCTTCGAAAACTCGAAACGCGACGCTGAGGATGGCGAGTTGAGAATGTCCGTGTTCAACCTCCATCAGGCTGCCGAAAACTACCTGCGCACGATTCCGATGGTCTTCATGCTGTACGGCTTCAAGGAGCATGACCTGGCTTCGCTGATGAACCAGTGCAAGAAACATACGCTGGAGATCTATCGGCCGTTCCCGCAGGATACGGACGAGGAGCGCAGGCTGTTCAAGTTATTGCAGGACGCTTACGTGCAGTCGCGTTACAATCGCAACTTCATGGTGACGAAAGAGGATATCAATGCACTGATCCCCAAGGTCGAGCAGCTGCGCGGCATTGTGGAACGGACTTGCCGCGAACGCATCGCCTACTACGAGAGTCAAATCAGGAAGTAAGGTAAAAGAGCTTCTTTTCGGGAGACCCCGGAGCCGGAAGCGAAAGCGAATCGGTATGCGATGAGGTGCCGCCGTGCCGTCCGGATGCTCCGAGGGCGGGGCGCGGCGGCGCAGGCGGCTCGTTTTGCGTCGTGCGCGGAGGTGTGCGGGGCCCGCGGGGCAAATTTTTTGCAGGACGATGTGCGGTATTCCTGAAAAATAACGTAACTTTGACCAATTGTAAAGCATGACGATGGCCGACAACGAGATGAACAAGCGCCTGCTTCCGCCCGTACTCGCGGGCTTTTTCGTCATGGGATTCTGCGACATCGTAGCGCCGGTCTCGGGGCGCATCGCCGCCGGACTCCCCGCCTCGATGCAGGGGGCGGCGAGCTTCCTCCCCACGATGGTTTTCCTGTGGTTTCTGGTGCTCTCCGCGCCGCTGGCCGGAGTGATGAACCGCATCGGCCGCCGCGCGATGGCGCTCGCTGGCTATGCGTTCACCGCCGCGGGCCTCCTGGTGCCCTATGCCGCGGGCGAGGGCGCCTCCCTGGGTTGGTACTTCGCCGGCTTCGGCCTGCTCGGTGTGGGCAATACGGCCATACAGGTCTCGATGAATCCGCTCCTGGCCGCCATCGTGCCCGCACAGCGGATGACGAGCCTCCTGACCGTGGGGCAGATCTTCCGCAATACGTCGCTGCTGCTGCTGGCGCCCGTGATGACGGTGCTGGCCGCCGCGACCGGATCGTGGCGCCTGCTGCTTCCGATCTATGCCGCCGTGACGGCCGTGTGCGGCGTGTGGCTGGCCCGCACCCGGGTGCCGGAACCCGCGCGGCGCGAAGCCGCGGCCGGCATGGCCGACTGCTTCCGCCTGCTGCGCGAGCCTGCGGTGGCCGTCGCGGCTTTCGGCATCGGGGCGTTCATCGCGGCCGACGTGGGCATCGGCTTCCTCTCGTCGCGTCTGCTGGCCCGTCCCGACTCGATCCTGACCACTACGGGCTTCTATGCATGCCGAATCGTCGGTACGCTGGTCGGGGCGTGGGTGCTGCTGCGCTTTTCCGACATCCGCTACCTGCGGTGGAACATGTGCGCGGCTGCGGCGCTGGTCGCCCTGCTTCTTTTCGTGCGGGGCGATGCGGCCGTCTACGTGCTGATCGGCCTGCTGGGCTTCACGCTCTCGTGCGTCTTCGCCACCTTCTACGCCGTGGCGACCCGCCATGCGCCGGGACGCTCCAACGAGGTGGCGGGGCTCTCGATCATGATGATCGCCGCCGGCGCCCTCTCCGGCCCGGCGATCGGCCTCATCGCCCGCCTCGCCGGCGGCATGCGCTTCGGGCTCCTCTACGTGCTGGCCTGCATGCTCTACCTGGTGTGGGCGTCGTTCCGACTCGAACCGAATAACATAATAAATAAAGAGAACCATGCGTAAATTCATTCTTACGGCGCTTCTGGCGCTGGCGACCACGGCCGGAGCTTCGGCCCAGAAGTTCCTCGAATACGGTGTCAAGGCGGGTATCGGCATCCCCGACTTCTCGACCAAGATGGAGGCTTCCGAAATCAAGAGCAAGCTGGGATGGCATGCGGGCGTCGTGCTGCGCATCAACACGCCGATCGTGGGCATACAGCCCGAGCTGCTCTACGTGCGCCAGGCGCTCGACCTGAAGCAGGGCGGCGACGTCGATCTGCGCGTGAAGTCCAATTCGCTCAGCATGCCGGTGCTCGCATCGTTCCGCGTGCTGCGCATCCTCCACCTCAACGCAGGTCCCGTATTCTCGCTGGCGAACAGCTGCAAGTACAAGTTCGAGGGCGAGAAGTACGACTTCGGCCGCGTGCAGCCCACGGTGGGCTATGCCGTGGGTGCCGCCGTGAAGCTGAGCAACCTGCTGATCGACGCCCGCTTCAACGGACAGTTCAAGAAGATGGAGAGCGCCGTGACGCACCCCGGCGTGGAGAACGTGAACATCAGGACCTACTCGGTGGCCTTCAGCCTCGGCTACCTCTTTTAGCCTATGACGGAGACGGTCGGTCGGGAGATCGAGCTCGACGGGGTCGATCCCCGCGAACTCTACGGAGCGCAGGACGTGTGGCTGGAGCAGATCCGCGAGCTGCACCCGGCGCTTAAGATCATCGCACGGGGCTCGACGCTCCGCGTGCTCGGTCCGCGCGAGCAGACCGAGCGCTTCGCCCGCCGCATGGAGGGGCTGGCGGCCTACTACCTCAAGTACGGCCACATATCCTCCGAGGTCGTGGCCCAGTCGTTCGCCGGCGAAGTCTCGGTGTGCGGCGAGCCGACCGAGGGCGACGTGCTGCTCATCGGCAACGGCGGCGCGGCGATCCGCGCCCGCACGGCCAACCAGCGGCGTCTGGTGCGGCTCTTCGACGCGAACGACCTGCTCTTCGCCGTGGGGCCCGCCGGCACGGGCAAGACCTACACGGCCATCGCCCTGGCGGTGCGCGCCCTGCGCGAGAAGCAGGTGCGGCGCATCATCCTCACGCGCCCGGCCGTCGAGGCGGGCGAGCGCCTGGGATTCCTGCCGGGCGACATGAAGGAGAAGCTCGACCCCTACCTCCAGCCGCTCTACGACGCGCTCAACGACATGATCCCGCCCGCGCGGCTCGCCAAATACATGGAGGAGGGCACGGTGCAGATCGCGCCCCTGGCCTACATGCGCGGCCGGACCCTCGACCATGCGTTCGTCATCCTCGACGAGGCGCAGAACACGACCCTGCCGCAGATCAAGATGTTCCTCACGCGCATGGGACGCAACGCACGCTTCATCGTCACGGGCGACGTGACGCAGATCGACCTCCCGCACCGCGGGGACAGCGGCCTGATGCAGGCGATGCGCATCCTGCGCGGCGTGGAGGGCATCGGTATGGTGGAGTTCGACCGTAGCGACATCGTGCGCCATCCGCTGGTCAAGCAGATCGTCGAAGCGTTCGACCGCAGTGCCGGTCGGGAGCAGGCGCACGCCGAGGCCGCGGAGCGGAAAGCCGGAGATCCGGAGGCCGATGCCCGGTAAAACCCGAACAACGAAAAGAGACTCAATACTTAAAACAAACGATTGAAATGGACAAGAATCTTACCGCGCTCAAACCCGCATTGGTTTGGAAGCATTTCGCCCGCATCGCGGACATCCCCCGTCCCTCGCACCACGAGGAGAAGATCCGTCGCTACGTGCTCGACTGCGTTCGCGACATGGGTCTGGAGCACTGCGAGGACGAGGCGCACAACATCTACGTGCGCAAACCCGCCACGAAAGGCATGGAGGACCGCAAGGGCGTGATTCTCCAGGCCCACCTCGACATGGTGCCGCAGAAGAACAACGACAAGGTGTTCGACTTCGAGAACGACCCCATCGAGGCCTACATCGACGGCGAGTGGGTGACGGCCAACGGCACGACGCTCGGCGCCGACAACGGCATCGGCGCCGCGGCCATCCTGGCCGTGCTGGAGGACGACACGCTGGTGCACGGCCCCCTGGAGGCTCTCTTCACCGCCACCGAGGAGACGGGCATGGACGGCGCCTTCGGCCTGAAGGCCGGCCTGCTCCGCGGCGACATCCTGCTGAACCTCGACTCGGAGACCGAGGGCGAGCTCTATGTGGGCTGCGCCGGCGGTCTGGATGCCAACATCGTGTTCGACTACGCCGAGACCGCCGTGCCCGCGGGTGACCGTGCGGCGCTCCGCATCGAGATCAAGGGCCTCAAGGGCGGACACTCGGGCATCCAGATCGGCACGCAGCGCGGCAATGCCAACCGTCTGCTGTTCCGCTTCCTGCGCGAGGCGGGCAAGACGCGCGAGCTGCTCCTGGCCTCGGTGGACGGCGGCGGCCTGCGCAATGCCATCCCGCGCGAGGCGTCGGCCGTGGTGCTGGTGGACCGGGCGGAGGTCGCAGCCGTGGAGGCCGAGCTCGCAGCCTATGAGAAGACCCTCGCGGTCGAGTTCGCCGGCATCGAGGATTCGATTTCGGCGGGGGCTGCGGCGTGCGACATGCCGGCCGGCATCATCGACCCGGAGGTTGCCGGCAAGCTGATCCGCGCCGTGATCGGCTGTCCCGACGGCGTGCAGCGCATGTCGGTGGCCATGCCCGGTCTGGTGCAGACCTCGACCAACCTCGCGCGCGTGGTGTCCGACGGCCGTACGATCCGTCTCCAGTGCCTCATGCGCAGCTCGGTCAATACCGAGAAAGCCGCGCTGGGCGAGGCCCTCTCCGCCGTGTTCGAGCTGGCCGGTGCGCGCGTCGAGCTGACGGGCAGCTACGACGGCTGGAATCCCGACATGAACTCGCCGATCCTGAAGGCCATGACCGAGTCGTATCGTGCGCTCTACGGCACGGCGCCCGCCGTGACGGCCATCCACGCCGGTCTGGAGTGCGGCATCATCGGCAGCAAGTACCCGAAGCTGGACATGATTTCGTTCGGCCCCACGATCTGCTACCCCCACTCGCCCGACGAGAAGGTGGAGATCGCGTCGGTAGCCAAGTTCTACGATTTCCTGGTTCACACGCTCGGCAATTCGCCTGTAAAATAGTTCGTTTTGGAGCACTCCGCATCCGATGCGAAATGGTTCGTGATCGTCAATCCCGTGGCCGGTTCCGGCCGCGGGCTCGACGATTTTCCGGCCATCTCGAAGCTGCTTCGCGACGAGCACATCCAGTGCGAACCGGTCTTCACCGAGCATAAGTTCCATGCTACGGAGCTGACGGTGTGGGCCGTGAAGGAGGGCTACCGCCGCATCATCGTCGTGGGCGGCGACGGTACGCTGCACGAGACGGTCAATGGGCTGTTCATCCAGCAGGAGGTCGATCCGCGCGAGGTGCTGCTGGCGGTCATCGCCGTGGGCACGGGCAACGACTGGGTGCGCACGTTCGGCATTCCGAGCCGCTACCGCGAGGCGGTGCGCGCCGTCCGCGAGTGCCGTTCGTTCCTCCAGGACGTGGGCGTGGTCTCCTACGAGGAGGCGCACTACCGCCAGAGCCGCTACATGGCCAACGTGGCCGGTGCGGGCTTCGACGCGGCCGTGAACCGGCGCTTCACCCATCTGCGGCGCAAGGGGCGTCGCAGCGCCTGGATCTACACCTGGAGCATGGTGCGCACCTTCTTCCGCCACAAATCCACGGGCATGAAGGTGTGGGTGGACGGCCGTCTGGTCTACAACGACCTGCTCTTCTCGCTGGCCGTCGGAATCTGCAAGTACAACGGCGGAGGCATGCAGCAGCTGCCCGATGCGGTTTCGGACGACGGCATGTTCGACCTGTCGCTGATCCGGCCCGTGCACTTCTGGCACCTGCTGTTCCGCTTCCACTACCTTTTCAACGGCGGCATCTACCGCATACGGCACGTGCTCCACGAGCGCGGCAGCCGCATACGGATCGAATCGTCGCCCGAGGTGTCGGTGGAGGTGGACGGCGAACTGCTCGGCGAGTCGCCGCTCGAATTCTCGATACTCCACCGGGCCATCCGGATCGTGGTGTCGGAGGCTTTTCTGAGCGGCATGATGCAGGGCGGGGCGGACTGCTCCGAAAACGGAAACGAGGGATTCCGATGATGTGTGAAAATCCGATGCTGGCCATGCCCTCGGAGCGGGACGTTCCCGAGGTCGTGGTGTTGGCCGACGGCGACTGGCCGTCGGGACGCGTCGCCGCGTCGTTGCTGCGGCAGGCGCGGTGCGTGGTCTGCTGCGACGGCGCGGCGCGCCGCTACCTGGCCGGGGGCGGCATGCCCTATGCCATCGTCGGCGACTGCGATTCGCTCGATCCCGCGATCGCCGCGCGGCATGCCGGGCTCGTGCACCGCATCGCGGAGCAGGATACGAACGACCAGACGAAAGCCGTGCGTTTCTGCCTGGAGCGCGGCATGCGCCGCATCGTCATCCTGGGTGCCACGGGGCGCCGCGAGGACCACACGCTGGGCAACGTCAGCCTCCTGGCCGACTATGCGGCGGAGGGTGCCGAGGTGCGCACGGTGACCGACCACGGAGTGTTCGATCCCCTGGCGGCCGGCACGACGCGGATTGCGAGCCGTGCGGGGCAGCAGGTGTCGCTCTTCGCGTTCGATCCTGCGACGCGGATCGGGGGCGAGGGCCTCAAGTACGCGCTGCCCGAGCGGCTGCGGCTCTGGTGGGTCGGCACGCTCAACGAGGCCGTGGGCGAGTCGTTCACGATCCGGGTGTCGCAGCCGGCGCTGCTGTTCCGGGTGTTCTGATCCGGGAACGGCTCCGCACAACGGGGCTGCGCGGCCGAGCGGGTGCGTTTTCAACAGTCGTTCTTTCCGCTCCGGCATAGCCCGAACTGCGGTCGGCCTGATGAAAACATTCGTTTTCGCCTTACGATGCAGGCGGGACTGCTCCTCAGAGGGGCAGTCCCGCTTTTTCGATGTGCGCACGCAGCTCGTCGCGCACGCTGCGGGGCGTGACGCCCGCGAGCGCCAGAAGATAGGAGTTGCGGATCTGCCGGCGGACGAAGGCGTCGGGCAGGTCGCCCGTGGTGCGCACGTCGTTCCAGTGCTTCTTGTTGAAGTGGAAGGCGGGGGTGATTTCGGCGTGACGCTCGCGCAGGACGAGGGCTTCGTCGGGGTCGCACTTCAGGGCGATGCGGTCGAAGGCGGTCATGTCGGCGCAGGCGTACATGCGTCCGCCGATCTTGTAGACGAGGTGGTTCTCGTCGAACGGGGTGCACTCCTCGCTGAGCGGCAGCGAGAGGCAGTAATCGCGGAAGGTGAGCAGGTCCATGACGGTGTGTGTTTGAGGGCAAAGTTACGAAAAACGGCACACGAATTGCAGCCCCGATGACCAGTACAACCAAAATCTGAGGAATACGATGAAAAAAATTCTCCTTTGTCTGCCTGTGCTGGCGTTGCTCGCCGCAGGCTTCACGGGCTGCTCGCAGCAGCGACGCTGGAACCAGGAACAGCGCAAGGCCATGCGCGAGTCGCTGCGCGGCTACCGACAGATGACCTATGTCAATGACCTGAACGACGACGAATTCGTGGTCTTCTCGGACAACGTGGCCGGGAAACTCGAAAATTCGTACCCCGTCTACACGACCTTCGTCCGCATGCCCGGCATGGAGGATTCGGTGGAAATGGTGGTCGTGACGACCGTGGTGGACGAGCTGAACGCCGATCCGCACAACATGCGCCACATCTATCCCTATCCCTACCTGGTGTCGCAGGGCGTGCTGCCCGCGGGTCTCGACCGTCAGCAGCAGCGTTCGTTCTACAGCTGCTTCGCCGCCAAGGTCAATGCCCGCTACGCGACCATGAATCAGTTCTTCAATGCCGTGCTGGCCGACACGACCGACAGCTCCGCCATCCGCCGCATGGAGAACGAGTGCGCCAACGACCTCTTCGGCTGGCAGATCACCGAGGTCGATGTGCTTGAGGTGACCGACTGACGCGTCGCCCTGCGCGAATAAGCGAAACCCCCGCAGACCGAGAGGTCGCGGGGGTTTTTCATCGTGCGGCGCACGGATGCCGCCGGGACGTGGCCGAGCCCTCGTGCGCTGGGGCGCTTCAGGTCCGCTGCCGCGCCATCAGGCGCCGCCACTCGAAATAGCCGAACACGGCGATCACGGTGTAGAGCGCATAGAGCCCGGCCGTGGGGTAGAGCCCCTTATAGAAGTAGAGCCCGGCGCAGACCGCATCCACCACGATCCACACGAGCCACTGCTCGACGTACTTCTGGGCCAGCATCCAGAGTCCCGCGATGCTGAGCGCCGTGGTGAAGCTGTCGCCGTAGGGCACGTTGCTGTCGGTGAAGCGGAGCAGGACCCACAGGATGACCCCGAAAGCCAGCGCGGTGATCGCGCCCAGCGGCAGCCAGCGGCCGCGCGGCATGGAGGCGATCGTGCGTTCGCCGGTTATCGTGCGGGCGCGGGCCGCCGTTTGGGTGCTGTTTTTCGCGGGGGCGTTCTCCGCCGAAAGGACAGCCCCTTCCGGCAGGGGCGCCGCTTCCGAAACGGCGGCCCCGTCGGAGGGGGCCGCCCCCTCCGCAAGGCCGGTCGCCTCCGGGCGGCTGCGGCGCCGCAGCCACATCAGCCAGCCGAAACCGCCGGCCAGCAGGTAGTAGACGTTGATCCCCATGTCGGCATAGAATCCCGCGTCGTAGTAGACGAAGACGTAGACGGCCGGCATGACGATGCCCGCGGCCCAGAGCCATATGCTCGCGCGGTACTCCAGCCAGAGGTAGACCAGGCCGATGAGCGTGCCGATGATTTCGAGTGTCTGCATGGTGCGCCGGGGGTCAGAATTTCACGGTCACGTTGGCCAGCACGTTGGTCGGAGCCTGCGGAAAGTAGTAGGCGACGTCGGTCTGCACGCCCTCGGAACACTCCGAGTAGCCGTAGCCGTTGTTGCTGTATTCGGCGTTGAAGAGGTTGTAGACCGCGAGTCCCAGGCGTACGCTTCGGGCGCTGCGCGTGCGGAAAGTGTAGCCGAGGTTGAGGTTCGTCACACAGTAGGCGTCGAGCTTCATGTTCGGGTTTTCGTAGTTGGTGAAGTACTGGTCGCCGACGTACTGCGTGTGCAGCACGGCCTCGAAGCCCGCGATGTGGAAGTCGAGGAACGCCGAGGCGATCACGTCGGGCGAGTAGGAGATGCGCGTGGTGCCCATCGGCGTGAGGGCGTAGTCGTAGAAGTTCGTCGCGTCGTTCCACGTGGAGTAGTCGATCACGCGGTTGGTGTAGTCCTCGATGCGGTTCTGCGAGAAGGTGGCGTTGCCGCCGAACGAGAACCACCTGAGGGGCCGCACGGCCACGGACAGCTCGATGCCCCGGCGGTAGCTCCTGGGCACGTTGATGTTCAGCGCGTCGTAGTTGTCGTTGATCTGGCCCGTCTTGACCAGCTGGTCCTTGTAGTCCATGTAGTAGAGGTTCACTCCGGCCGTCACCCAGCGGTTGTGGAACGAGTATCCGACCTCGTAGTCGAGGAGCCGCTCGGCGCTGGGGAAAGTCTCGCGGAAGCGGTCGGTGAAGTCGTTGCGCGTGGGCTCCTTCTGTGCGACGGCGAACGAGGCGTAGAGCGTGTGGTTGCGCGCGAACTCGTAGGTCAGGCCCGCCTTCGGATTGAAGAAGTGGTACTGCTTGTCCACGTCGATGAGCTGCATGCCGCCCGTCGTGCCGTCGGGATTGACCTGATTGTCCACGTAGTTGTCGTTCACGCCCCAGGCTTCGTAGCTTACGTAGCGGTACTGCATGTCGGCGAAGAGGTGCAGGCCGCGCGCCACCTGCCAGTCGGCCTTCACGAAGAGGTTGGCGTCCTGCTTGTGCACGTCGTTGTCGTACCACCGCTTGGCGGGGTCGAAGCCCGCGGGGTCGTCCTCCACCCAGTCCAGCTCGCCCCAGTGGGGACAGGCGTAGTAGCTCCACGAGCCGCCGAACACGAGGTCGAGGTTGCGCGCAGTGTAGCCCGCCGCGGCGTTCAGACCGCCGAAGTGGTTGCGCATCAGTTTCTCGCGGATCAGGTCCTTGCGGATCTTGATGCGCTCGCCGTCGTCGAGGATGAAGTCGCCGTTCGCGTCGGTCTGGTAGGCGTAGCGCTCCTCGAAGCCGTTTTCGAGGAGCTTGGCATCGTCCTTATACTGCTTGTAGAAGCCGTAGCCGTAGGTGTAGAAGCCCGTGAGGTTCATGTGCCAGCGCTCGTTGAAGCGGTGGTTCACCAGCAGCTGGTTGTTGATTTGCAGGTAGTTGTCGGTGTGGTCGTCGTAGTAGTTCACGCGCCCCGTGATGTTGCCCTCGGCGTCGCGCAGCACGAACGGACCGTCCGCCGAGGCATACTGTCCGTCGGTGTGGTAGCGGCGTCCGTAGAGCGCCATCTCCTCTTTCGTCGCGCCGGTGTAGGTGAGGTAGGTGCGGGCCTTGCCGCCGAACGAGAGGAGCTTGACCATCGTGTTGCCGCCGTAGTAGGCACCCTGGAGCATGTAGGATTTCAGGTCGGTGGCGCCGCGGTCCACGTAGCCGTCCGAGCCGATGTGCGTGAGGCGTGCGTCCACGAGCCAGTGGCCGCCCATGAGGCCCGAACCGATGTGGATCGCCTGCTTGTTGGTGTTGTAGGAGCCGTAGGAGAGCGAGGCGTCGCCTCCGAAGCGGGTGTCGGGCGCGGCAGTGGTCATGTTGATCGCACCGCCGAAGGCGCCCGTGCCGTGCGTCGAGGTGCCGGCGCCGCGCTGCACCTGCACGGTGCCCACGGCCGAAATGAAGTCGGGCGTGTCGTACCAGAAGGTGGCGTGCGAGTCGGGGTTGTTCATCGGCACGCCGTTGGCCGTGACGTTCAGCCGCGAGGCGTCGGTGCCGCGCATGCGCATCGAGGTGGCGCCCACGCCGATGCCCGTCTCCGACGTGGCGACCAGCGAGGGGGTCATCGTCAGCATGTAGGGCACGTCCAGACCGTAGTTGTTGCGCTCGATGGTCTCATGCGAGATTTCGGTGCGGGCCACGGGTGTGGCGTGCGACGCGCGGGTGGCGGTCACCTCGATGGTTTGCAGGTCGTACATGCGTGTCGAGTCCTGCGCGGCACGGAGTGCCGGCTGTGCGCTTGCGGTGCCTGCGGCCGTTGCGAGCGCGAGAAAGGTAAGGATCCTTTTCATGTAAACTTTTGATTAAAGAACAGAAAAGGGGGATGATGAGGGAAATACGTGTCCCGGTCTCGGCATTACCCGTATCCGGTACAATGGGTATAATCTCAGCCTGATAGTAAGGCACCCCTTTGTGAATACGCGGCAAAGGTAAGGATAAAAAGCGGAGAATTGCAAATTTTTTCGCGATTTATCCGCCGGCCGGTCGCGCCGCATGGTCGGTTTCGGCATGCACGAACCGCTCGGCGG
>VSOO01000003.1 GCA_009774895.1 Alistipes sp.
AACCTCCACCTGCCCTACTCGACGCAGCTGATGATGGTGGCGGCGTTCGGCGGCTACGAAACCGTCATGAACGCCTACAAAACCGCCAAGGCCGAGGGCTACCGCTTCGGAACTTACGGCGACGCGATGCTGATTCTCTGACGCCCGCGCCCCGCCGGCCCGGAAACGTCCGGGAGTTTCAGATTTTTTACGTACCTTTGTAGCAACATAAATCCGGCCCGGAGCGGCCGCCGTCCGACGGAACACCCCCGACGCATTCCCGACTGCGGCAACCGCCCCGTCCGACTAAAACCACGGATCATGGCAAGCAAGATTCTGTACGTCTGTCAGCAGATAGCGCCCTATCTTCCCGAAACGGAGGCCTCCAAGTTGTGCCGTTCGCTGGTGCAGGCCATGCAGGAGCGCGGCAACGAGATCCGCACGTTCATGCCCCGCTACGGCTGCATCAACGAGCGCCGCCACCAGCTGCACGAGGTAATCCGGCTTTCGGGCATGAACCTCATCATCGACGACAACGACCACCAGCTCATCATCAAGGTCGCGTCGATCCCCTCGGCCCGCGTGCAGATCTACTTCATCGACAACGACGACTATTTCGCCCGCAAGGCGGTGCTCCGGGACGAGAAGGGCGACTTCTTCCCCGACAACGACGAACGGGCCATCTTCTTCGCCCGGGGCGTGCTCGAAACGGTCAAGAAGCTGCGCTGGACCCCCACCGTCGTACACTGCCACGGATGGTTCTCGGCCATCACGCCCATATACCTCAAGAAGGTCTTCGCCGACGACCCCATCTTCCGCAACGTGAAGGTGGTCGTGTCGCTCTACGGCGACGGCTTCCCCGGCGAGCTGGACGGCGGCCTCCGCGCCAAGATCGCCAACGAGGGCGTGAAGGACAAAAACCTGCAACTTCTCGACACGCCGTCATACGAAAACTTCTGCCGTTTCGTTATGCAATACGCCGACGGCGTGATCCTGGCGTCGCAGGACGTCGATCCGAAGGTCGCGGAGCTGGCCCGCACGAGCGGCCGCCGCCTGCTGGAGTACGTGTCGCCCGAGGCCGCGGATTTTTTCGACCGATATAACCGATTCTACGATGAATTATAACAGCCTCCGCCGCGCCGCATGCGCACTGACCGTCGCGGTACTCGCCGCATGCGCCGCCCTCACGCCCGGCTGCACCCGCTCCGACGACACGCTCGGCGCGGAGTTCCTGCCCGACAACCAGGAGATGAAAGCCGGCACGGCACGGCTGGACAAGGCGGAGCACTACCTCGAAACGCGCCTCTACCGCACCGACTCGATCAAATCGTCGGACCTCGGCCTGGGGTACTTCGGCGCGGCGCGCAACGACACCACGGGGCTCGTGGCCGCGGGGTTCATGACCCAGTTCGTCAATTACTACCGCATCACCGACGGATACTTCGGCTACCGGCCCATCTTCGACTCGGCCACGCTGCGCCTCTCCGTCAAGGAGTTCGGCCGCGACACGCTCACCGCACAGCAGTTCGAGGTGTACGAAATCACCGACGACAGCTACCTGAAGGAGGACTCGGTTTATTACATCGACTTCGATCCTACGCCTTACGTCGGCAAGAAGCCGCTGTTCACGTTCACCTTCCCGCCCGAGCACATGCCGGGCCCCAAGGCCTCGAAAGAGGTGCGGATGACCCCCACGGAGGAGGGCCGTGCGTTCGTGCGCCGGCTGATGATCTCCGACGGCACGTCGCTCATACAGCCCGGCGTGGGATACGACGTCTACCGTGACGACGCACGCTTCGTCGAGGTGTTCAAGGGCCTTTACATCAAGCCGGCCGACGCCGCAGCCACCGAAAACGGCAAAGGCTCGGTCTACGGCACGGAGCTCTCGGCATCGGGCTTCTCGATCTACGGACGCAACCGCGTGGAGGAGGATCCGACGCTCATCCGCGACACGGTGGGCATGGTCTACATGTTCTACGACAAGGACTTCAAAGCCGGCAACCGCTCGATCAACACGGTGCGCCACGACTATGCGGGATCGCAGATCGACCCCGCAGCGCTCGAAGGCGAGCGGCCGCTGAGCGCCAGCATCGTGGTCTCGGGCCTGGGCGGCGTGATCTCGGAGGTGACCTTCACGCAGGAGTTCTTCGACGCCGTGGAGCGTATCATCGCCGAGGCCAACGCCGAAGAGGGCCGCAGCTTCACCACGCTGGCATTCAACCGGGCCCTGATGTCGATCTACTTCACGGGCGGCGACTACGCGTGGAAGAAGATCGACGCGAACGAGGTCGCGCCCCTCATGTCGGCCGCCATCGACCGTCTGGGCGCCTACACCGACTACGCGGCACTCGAACCCGTGCCCGACTACGACTTCTACTCGGAGAAATACTACGACCTCACGCTCAACTACGGAGGTTACATAAACCGCAGCCGCGCCTGCTACGTGCTCGACATCTCGGGCTACCTCCAGGGGCTGTGGAACCGATACCTCGCGGCGAAGGCCGAGGCCGGCGGAGACACGGTGGACCTCGCGAAGGTCGCCGACCGCTCGATCTACCTCGGGCCGGGGGCCTACGACCTCTACACCAACGCTTTCGCCAAGGTGCAGGGCATGCGGGACGAGGGCAATGCGGCACCGGTCGCCCTCGACCTGACCTACACGCTGATGAAGTAACGAAAGATATTCGGACGTTTCCGTCGGGCCGGACGCCGCGCCGAACACGGTGCGGAGACCGCCGGGCGGAAGACGTCGGCCCAAAAAGCAAACTACATTCGTGCGGCGACCCGGGCTGCGAACATCCGGGGTCACGCATTCGAGCAAGACAGCGAGCTATGCAGGAAAAAACACAGGAAAATCTGGTGATCGTCGAGTCGCCCGCCAAGGCGAAAACCATCGAGCGGTTTCTCGGAAAGGATTTCGTGGTCAAATCGAGTTTCGGCCACATCCGCGACCTCTCGAAAAAGGACCTCGGCATCCACATCGACGAGGGATTCGCTCCCGTCTACGAAATACCGTCCGACAAGAAGAAGGTCGTGGACGAGCTATCGCGCCTGGCGCAGAAGACGAAGACCGTATGGCTCGCATCCGATGAAGACCGCGAAGGAGAGGCCATCGCATGGCACCTGACCGAAGTGTTGGGTCTCCCGGTCGATCAGACGAAACGCATCGTCTTCCACGAAATCACCAAACGGGCCATCCTTGAGGCGATCGAGAAACCCCGCACGGTGGACATGAACCTCGTGAATGCCCAGCAGGCCCGTCGCATCCTCGACCGCCTCGTGGGCTTCGAGCTCTCGCCCGTGCTCTGGAAGAAGGTGCGGCCGTCGCTCTCGGCGGGCCGCGTGCAGAGCGTGGCCGTGCGGCTGCTCGTGGAGCGCGAACGCGAGATCATCGCTTTCCGCTCGACCCCCTATTTCCGCGTCGTGGCCCAGTTCCATGCCGCGGACGATCCCGACAGGACGCTCTTCCGCGCCGAGCTCTCGACGCGTTTCGACACGCGCGACGAGGCGCAGCGCTTCCTCGAAAGCTGCACGGACGCCGGCTTCGTAGTGGCCAAGGCCGAGGAGAAACCCGCCCGCCGCTACCCTGCGCCGCCTTTCACCACCTCCACGCTGCAACAGGAGGCCGGACGCAAGCTCGGTATGTCCGTGTCGCAGACCATGTCGGTGGCGCAGCACCTCTACGAGCAGGGTCTGATCACCTACATGCGTACCGACTCGGTGAACCTCTCGCAACAGGCGCTGGCCCAGTGCAAGGAGGAGATCACCAAGCTCTTCGGCGAACGCTACTCGTCGTGGCACAACTACAAGACCAAGACCAAGGGCGCGCAGGAGGCGCACGAGGCCATCCGTCCGTCGTACATCGACCGCCAGTCGATCGAGGGCACGTCGGCCGAGAAGCGTCTCTACGACCTGATCTGGAAGCGCACCGTGGCCTCGCAGATGGTGTGCGCCGAAATCGACCGCACGACGGTCACCATCGACATCACGACCTCGCCGCTGCAATTCACGGCCCAGGGCGAAGTGGTGCGCTTCGACGGTTTCCTGCGTCTCTACTCCGAGTCCACCGACGACGAGCAGACCGAGCAGAGCGGCGAGGGCCTGCTGCCGAAGATGGCGCCGGGCGACCCGCTGACCGCCGTGCAGATCACCGCCACCGAGCGCTTCACGCAGGCCCCGGCCCGCTACAACGAAGCCTCGCTCGTCAAGCGCCTTGAGGAGCTGGGCATCGGACGCCCCTCGACCTACGCCCCGACGATCACCACGATCATCAACCGCGGCTACGTGGTCAAGCAGAACAAGGAGGGCCAGAAGCGCAACTACACGCAGCTGACCCTGGCCGGCGGACGCATCGACGAGAAGACCCTCACCGAGAACTGCGGCAAGGAGAAAAACCGCCTCCAGCCCACCGACATCGGCATGGTGGTGAACGACTACCTCGAAGCGCAGTTCCAGCCCATCATGGACTACAACTTCACGGCCAACGTCGAGAAGGAGTTCGACCGCATCGCCGAGGGCGAAATCACCTGGGACCGCATGATCGGCGCATTCTACGGCCCGTTCCACGACATGGTGCACAAGGCCATCGAGAAGCAGAACGACAAATCGTCGCAGTCGCGCATCCTGGGCACCGATCCCGAGACGGGGCGCACCGTGAAGGCACGCATCGGCCGCTACGGCCCGATGGTCGAAATCGAGGGCGCCGAGGGCGAGAAAGGACGCTTCGCCTCGCTCAAGAAGGGCCAGCTCATAGAGTCGATCACCCTCGACGAGGCGCTGGAGCTCTTCGCCCTGCCCCGATCGGTGGGCAAGCTCGACGGCGAGGACCTGATGGTCGGCATCGGCAAATACGGTCCCTACGTCCGCCACGGCAAGTCGTTCGCCTCGCTGGCCAAGGGCGACGACCCCTACACGATCTCCTATGATCGCGCCGTGGAGCTGCTCCGTGCGCACCAGGCCGCAGCCGCCGCAGCCCACACGCCGCTCAAGACCTTCGACGAGGACCCCGACATGCTGGTCAGAAACGGCCGCTACGGCGCCTACATCGCATACAAGGGCAAGAACTACCGCCTGCCGAAAGGCACGGTGCCCGAGGAGCTGACGCTCGAAGCATGCCGCAAGATCGTGGCCGCCTCGAAGAAATAACCCCCGGCCCAGACCGGTGCGGACCGGAAAAGACCGGAAAGCCGATACAGCCGGAACAGCCCGGCGGCCCCGACACAGGGGCCGCATGCAGAACGAACTTAAACCAAAAAAAACGATAAAATGAAAACGAACCTCATCATCGCCGCCCTCGCGCTGTGCTTCGCCGGCACGGCAGCGGCTCAGACGACCGACACCCCGGCCGGGGAAGGCCAAGGCTACGTCTTCACCGACACGAAAGTCGTGCCCATCACCCCAGTGAAGAACCAGCACCGCAGCGGCACCTGCTGGTGTTTCTCTACGATTTCGTTCCTTGAGGGCGAGATCCTGCGCACCGGCGCCGAGGCGCCCCACCTCTCGGAAATGTGGGTCGTGCGCAACGCCTACAAGGACAAGGCCCGCAAGTACGTGCGCATGCACGGCCACATCAACTGGGCCCAGGGCGGCGCGGCCTGCGATGTGACGGAGGGCATCAAGGCCCACGGCATCGTGCCGTTCGAGGTCTATCCCGGCCTGAACTACGGCACCGACAAACCCGACTTCCATGAGCTGGCCGAGGTGTTGAAAAGTTACCTCGACACCGTGATCGAGGTGGCCGACCGCACGTCGAAACCCCTCTCCACAGCCTGGGAGCGCGGCTTCGACGCCATCCTCGACGAGTACTTCGGCGTCATGCCCGAGACGTTCACCTACAACGGCAAGGAGTACACGCCCCAGTCGTTCGCCGCGTCGCTTCCCATCGACATCAACGACTACGTGAGCGTCGGCTCCTATACCCACCATCCGTTCCACACGCAGTTCATACTCGAAGTTCCCGACAACTGGATGTGGGGCACGGTCTACAACGTCACGCTCGACGAGATGATGGCCATCGTGGACAACGCCCTGGCCAACAACTACCCCATCGAGTGGGCCACCGACGTGAGCGAGAAGGGCTTCAGCCGCACCAAGGCGATCGGCATCGTGCCCGACGAGGACATCGACGGTCTGGACGGCTCCGAAGCCGAGAAGTGGGGTGACCTCACCGATGCCGAGAAGGAGGCCGCACTCTACAAGTTCGACCGCCCCGTGAAGGAGAAGATCATCACGCAGGAGATGCGCCAGACCGCTTTCGACAACTACGAGACCACCGACGACCACGGCATGGTGATCGTGGGCACGGCGCACGACCAGGCGGGCAACCCCTTCTTCAAGGTGCTCAACTCGTGGGACGTACTGCCTCCGTATGCCGGTTACTACTACTTCTCGCGTCCGTTCGTGGCCTACAAGACCACCTCGATCATCGTGAACAAGAACGCGATTCCGAAGGACATCCGCAACAAACTGCACCTCAAGTAGCCGCAGGCATGCCTGCGCACCGCAATTCCCCGCAGCCGCAACGGCCGCGGGGATTTTTTTGTCTCCGCCGCCACGGTCCGCAATGCCGTCCGCCCCCGCTGTCGCGCAAGTCGCCGTTCGTGTCGCAAAACTCCGATCGCGCGGCCGTGCGGGTATTCGTTTTGCTGCAAGTGAAAATAATCGTACCTTTGCCCGGGACAATCCCACAGAATGGATCGCACAAAACGCATACTGCCGCTGCTCTGCTGCCTGCTCTGGGCCGCAGCGACGCGGGCGCAGCAGCCGGTCCTGCATGCGCGGGACAACCTCCACGCGACGGCCGGGACCATCGACCGGATCGGTCCGGCCGAAAGCTCCCCCGTGACCGCAGCCGACAGCACGCGGTGCGACGGCGCAGCGACGAGCCTGAACACGGCGGATACGACCGCCGCAGCGGTCAAACGCCCCGGGCTGATCCGCCGCATCATCGACTATTACAGCCGTTCGAACGTAGACCGCACCTTCGAGAAACGGATCGACTGGAGCATCGCTCCGGGCCCGAGCTACGCGTCGGACACGGGGCTGGGCCTCGGCTTCCTCGTGGCGGGCCTCTACCGCCGCGACCGCACGGATACGGTCACGGCACCCTCCGACATTTCGATCTACGGCTACGTCACGACCAAGAAGTACATCACGCTACGCTTCTCGGGCCAGAATATCTTCAACGGCAACAAACAGAAACTGAACTACTCGGGAGCTTTCGTACACTACCCGGGCGATTTTTACGGCGTCGGCTGGACCGACGGCGCCAACGGATACAAACAGGCGCTCACCACGACCATCGGCACCATGAACATCGACTACGGCATGTCCGTATGGCGGGAGCTCTTTCTGGGCGTGAGCGGCGGCATCGACTACTCGGGTGCGAAATACGCTTCGAGCGGCATGGCCGGGCGCCTCGACGCCATCGCGGACGAGGTGGCGGCCGGCGGCGCCGTGCCCGGCGGCAACCTGGGCCGGCTCTACGAACTGTGGACCGAGGGGCGCTACGACCCTGCCTTGCAGGACCCTTTCTCCAACTACATCGAATCGACGGGCGAGAAACCCGACGCGCTGAACACCCACATCGGAATCTTCGCGCAATACGACACGCGCGACGTCTCGTTCAATGCTTTCCGGGGCGTCTTCGTCAAGCTGGAGGCCAAATGGTACCCGCGCGTGCTGGGCAATACGGGCCGCGACTTCGGCCGCATCACCTGCACTTTCGACTGGTACCGCCGCCTGTGGCGGGGGGCCGTGCTGGCCTACGACCTCTACGGCGACTTCCTGCTCGGCACCCCCTCGTGGCACATGTTCGCCAAGCTGGGCGGCTCGGACCGCATGCGCGGCTACTACGAAGGGCGCTACCGCGACAAACGTCTCGTCGAGACGCAGCTCGAACTGCGCCAGCGCATCTACCGCCGCCACGGCATCGTGGCCTGGGGCGGTCTGGGCAACATCTGGGGCCGGAGCCCCTTCCGTTGGCGCAACACGCTCTACAACTTCGGCGCGGGGTATCGTTTCGAATTCAAAAAGCGGATGAACATCCGCTTCGACTACGGCTGGGGCCGCTTCGGCAACCGCAACCTGCCGTGGGACGACAAACGCTCCTCGGCTTTCTTCTTCACCATATCGGAGGCTTTCTGCCGCCCCCGACCCACCGGCTTCACCCGTCACAGCCGCCACACCACCACGGCATCGCCGTCGAGCATCCGCACGTCGAGGCGCAGCGGCGCGCCCCCGCAGATCCGTCCCTCGATCCAGCCCTCGCCCGCAGCCGTGAGCCGCAGGTCGCGCAGCAGATCGAGCTCCCGGCGTCCGGCAAGCTTGTAGAGGGTCTCCTTGGCGCACCATGCCGCGGCCGGAAAGTGTGCGTCCGCTCCCCCCAGCCGCCGCTCCTCGACGGTGAGGTAGCGCGACACGAGGCGGTCGAAAGGGCGCAGCAGCGACTCGACATCCACGGCGCACGGCCGGTCGGAGAATGCGACCGCCACACGCCCCGCGCCGTGCGACACGCCGATGCAGGGCGCACCGTCGTCCGCGATCCGCGGAGCGCCCGCCGCATCGTATACGATGCGCACGTCGCCCGCTTCGCGCCGTACCAGGGCACGCCAGCCCAGGTATTCGGCTCTGCGGCGCGGCGCGAACGACGCGGCCGCACGGCGCTCCTCGGGCGTCGTGCGCAGCAGCAGCTCCTCCTCGGCCGGCGGTGCGGCGATGACGAGGTGTCTATTCATTCACTACCACTCTGATTTTGTCGATGCGGTGTCCCTCGACCGCATCCACCGAGAAGCGGATGCCGTGCGCGGTAAAGGCATCGCCCTTGCGCGGGAAGTCACGCTTGAGTTCGAGCATCAGCCCCGCCAGCGTCTCGGCCTCGCCCCGCACGTCGGAGAAGGTCTCCTCGTCGAGTGCGAGCACCCGCTCGAAGTCGCCGATGTGGGTCTTGCCGTCGAAACGGTAGGTGCGGTCGTCGATGCGCGTGTAGAAGGATTCGTCGGCGTCGCTCTCGTCCGAGATTTCGCCCACAATCTCCTCGATGATGTCTTCGAGCGACACCAGGCCGAGCGTCGAGCCGTACTCATCGACCACGATGGCCATGTGGACCTTGTTGCTCTGGAAATCCTCCAGCAGGTCGTTGATCTTCTTGTTCTCCGGCACGAAGTAGGGCTTGCGGATCAGCTGCTGCCAGCCGAACTCGTTGCCGTGGTTGATGTAGGGCAGCAGGTCCTTCACGTAGAGCGTGCCCTTGATGTTGTCGATGTCGTCGTCGTAGACCGGAATGCGCGAGAAGCCCGAACCGATGATCGTGCGTTTCACGGTCTCGTAGTCGGCCGTGAGCTCCACGGCCGTGATGTCCACGCGGGGCTTCATGATCTCCACGGCCTCCGTATTGACGAAATTGACGATGCCCGTGAGCATTTCGTGCTCCTCGTCCGAGGCGCCCTGCGTCATGTCCACGGCATCGGCCAGGTCGTCGAGCGATATTTCGCTCCGGTGCGCCGCCTTCTCGCTGATGCGGCTGCTGGCGTTCACCAGCACGTACGACAGCGGGTAGACCAGGAGCCGAAGGAGCTGCACGGGGCGCGACACGAAGCATGCGAAGCGCACCGGCGCCGTCTGCGCCAGCACCTTGGGCATGATCTCGCCGAAGAGCAGCAGCAGGAAGGTGACGAGCACCGTCTTGAAAAGGAACTCGAACCGCATGAAGGTGAACACCGAGTCGATGATGCCCGACGTGAGGATAACGATCGAGATATTGACCAGGTTATTGACCACGAGGATCGTCGCCAGCAGGAAATCGACGTCCTTGAGCAGGGCGAGCACCGCCTCGCCCGCGGCGCTCCGCCGCTCGCGCAAGCGCTGCACGTCGGCATGCGACAGCGAAAAAAAGGCGGTCTCGGCACCCGACACGAGCGCCGAAACCGACAAAAGACAGAGCGTGAGCACGCACATCAGCACGATATGCGGCGTCACGCCGTTGAATACTATCCAGGGAACCGAACTTTCCAAATCGAAAAAAATTTACGCGATCACGTTTTTCCGCTTTCCACCCCGCCCGTTCCGGGCTTCGGGCTTCGGGCGCAAGCATTTCCTCTCCTTGCGGATCCGGGCTTCGGGGCCATGCCCCGGCACGGCACCTGCGGAAAGGCCGGCGGGGCGCGCCGCACACCCGGAGGCAGCACAACGCCCGAACTTCCCGGGCCGCGGCAAGGGCCGCACGCACACCCCGGCACCGCACCCCCGCCCGGCGGTCTTGCTCAGTCGAAGAGCGAGGCGTTGCGTCCCTCGTCCTCGGCGGTCTGCGCGCCGTCGCGCAGCAGCTCCTTGCGGCCTGCGGGCGACTCGGCGACCATCTTCGCATTGCGCGCCTTGTAGGCCGGCACGGCGAGCAGCTGGGCGATGTTGGCATAGCGCGTCGATTTGCCGCCCAGCACCACCTGCTCGGCGATGCGCGACGCACCGCGGGCCAGCGGCGACGCCGGCTTGACCGGTTCGAGCACAGGTGCCGCACTCCCCTCGCGCGCGGGCTCCGCGGCTTTCGCCCCGGGTGCCACCATGCGCTTCATGCCCGAGGCATGCATCGCGGCCTCGCCCTCGAAACCCGTGGCCACCACCACCAGCTCGATGGCGCGGCCCAGCTGCGGCTTCACGCTCGTACCCCATATGATGTTGGCGTCGTGCACCACGCCGTCGGCGTCCTTCACGCTGGCATGCGCCTGGATGTACTCCAGAATGGTCATGACCTCCTCGTACATCAGTTCGTCGTCGTTGGCCACCGAGATGTTGAGCAGGATGTTCTTCGCACCCGAAATGAGGTTGTGGTCCAGCAGCGGCGAGTGGAGCGACGATTCGGCCGCAGCCAGCGCGCGGTCCTCGCCCTCGGCCGTCGCCACGCCCATGTGGGCGCGGCCGCTGTCGTGCATGACTTTCGCCACATCGGCGAAATCGACGTTCACCAGGTCGCTCTCGACCGTGATGAGCTCGGCGATGCCCTTGGCCGCGGCGGCCAGGATGTCGTCGGCCTTGCCGAAAGCCTGCTTGAGGGCCAGGCGGCCGTACATTTCGAGGATGTTCTCGTTGTTGATGACCAGCAGCGAATCGACATTCTGCCGCAGCTCCTCAATGCCGCGGAACGCCTGCTCGTAGCGGATGCGTCCCTCGACGGCGAGGGGCGAGGTGACGATGGCCACCGTCAGCAGCCCCATTTCGCGGGCCAGCTTCGCGATCACGGGCGAAGCGCCCGTACCTGTGCCGCCGCCCATACCGGCCGTGATGAAGATCATGCGCGTGCCCGACGCTTCGAGCCGCTGGCGGATCTCGGGCAGCGACTCCACGGCGGCCTTGCGGCCGTTCTCGGGGTCGTTGCCCGCCCCGAGGCCCTCCGCCCCGAGGCGCACCTTGGTCACCACGGGACTCTTGTCCAGCGCCTGCTGGTCCGTGTTGCAGACCATGAAGTCCACGCCCCGGATACCCAGGTTCCACATATGGTTCACGGCATTTCCGCCCGCACCGCCGATACCCGCGACCATGATGATCGAGCTACCGGTACGCTCCGCAGACAGTTCCGACATCAAATCCTCCGTCATATCTATTTCCTGTTCTCTTCTTTTTTTCGGCTAACATACTCCGGGCCGGCCCTCCGGCCCCTATCTCCTTGCGACGTCGTCGCGCCTTCCGCGGGTCGCACCGGGCTCCGCCGGCCGCGCCCTGCGCCGGCCGCATCAGATCTCCTCGTCCTCCGCGGCGTTGAATCCGTCGTTGATCTTCTCGATGGCCCGCTTGAATATGCGGCCCCAGTCGCGCTTGCTGTGCGTCGTCTCCGCCGCCGCATCCTCCTCGCGGGAGGTCTCGGGCTCGCGGCGCACAGGCTCCGCCGCCACCTCGGGCCGCACGGCTGCGGGCTCCTCCGCAGGCTGCGGCACGCGCACCTCTCCGGGTTTCGGATCGTTGCGGCGGGGTTCCGGCCGGGACGCCTCCGCCTCCGCCTCGGGGTGCCGGGGCGGCACGTGGCGGAACTCCGGACGTGCGGGCTCCGCCTGCGCGGCGGCCGCGGGGGCTGCCGGAGCTGCCGGACGCCGGGCCGGCTCGTCGGCGGGCGCCGCAGGCATCGAGGGCTTCTCGGCGACCACGCAGGGCGCCAGCTGCGCCCCCTTCATCAGCAGTCCCGTCACCGTGGCGGCGGCCGGCGTCGAGGCGCGCAGCAGCGCCTCCTCCGTCAGTCCCGTTTCGGGCGTGGCCAGACGCACGTCGAGCCCCGTCACCTCGCGGAAAAGCACCTCCACGTCCTTCAGACGCGATCCGCCGCCCGTGAGCACGATGCCGCACGTCAGCTTCGTCGCGTAGCCCGAATCGCGGATCTCCTCCAGCACGAACTCGGCGATGTCGGTCATGCGGGCCTCGATCACCGTGGCCAGGTTGCGCAGCAATATGTCCTTCGCGTCCTTGGCCGTGCGGCCGCTGACGCGGATGAGCTTGTTTTCGGGTGCGAGACGCGCCACGGCCGAGCCGTAGCGGCACTTGAGGTTCTCTACATACTTCTCGGGCACGCTCAGCGAGCGGATGTCGTTGTTGATCGCCGAGGCACCCATCGGGATCGTGGCCACGTAGCGCAGCACGTTGCGGTAGTAGACCGCCACATCGGTGGTCTCGGCCCCCAAATCGACCAGCGCCACGCCCTCCTCGCGCTCGTCGGGCAGCAGCACCGCGTCCGACGTGGCGATCGCATCGGGAAAGGCGGCCATCATGCGGATGCCGAGGCGCCGCAGCGCCATGTCGAGCCGCTGCATGGGCACCTGCTGGCAGAGGATGAAATTGAACGTCGAGGAGAGCTTCTTGCCGAACGACCCGACGGGGTTCTTCACCTCCTGGCAGTCATCGACCACGTAGTTCTGGGGCACGCGCTCCATGATCGTCTCGTCGTCGGGCGCCTGCACGTTGCGCATGCGGTCGAACAGCGCCTCCACGTCGCGGCGGCAGACTCCGTTCTGCGGATCGTAGACGTACACGTGGTCCGTATGCCGCGCACACCGCACGAACTCGCCCGATATGCCCGCATAGGCCTCCGTGATGCGGATGCCCAGCTCGTCCTCCACCTCGGTCACGGCCTCCTTGACGGCGCGGCTCACCAGCTCGATGTTCTCGATGCGGCCCGCACGCATCCCCTCGACCGGACGCTCGGACAGCGCCGCGATGTCGAGCAGCCCCGCCTCGTCGTACCCGCCGACGGCCACGGCCGCTTTCGACGAGCCGAGGTCTATGGCTACTGCATAACTCTTCTTTTCCACTCCTCTTATCTCATTTTATCACTTGCACACCACCTGGCCCGCGAACCGCACGTCGATGGTGCGGTAACGGTCCCAGCCTATGTTGTCGAGTCCGCTGCGGTAGAAACGCAACAGTTTGTCGAACTTGCGTTCGACCTCCTCCACACGCCCGAACAGCACGATGCAGTCGCTGCTCCGCGGCACGAGGGCCACCTCCGGAGCGCCGCTCGCCGACGTCGTGACGACGATCTGCACCACCTCCGAACGCCAGAAGTCATCCTCCTCGACGAACTCTACAAAGGTAAGGAGTTTGCAGAAATCTTCGTAGGATTTTTCCAACTTTTTTTGCTGCGCGCGCTCCGCTTCCTGACGCTGTTCGATGCGGGCGATGCCCTCCTCGATCCGGCGCTGTTCGTAGCGGTAGCGGCGGCGCAAAGCGGCCTTATGCTCGCGCAGCTCGCGCACACGGCGCGCGAAAGCCTCCTCCTTCTCGAACCACCCCTTCTTGATGCGCATGCGGCGCAGGGCCCGGATGTTCTCGTCGTTCTCGCGCTCGCGCCGGTAGAAGGGGTACTTCTCCTTCTCGATTTCTGCGATCCGTTCGTCGATGCGGTGCTTCTCGGCGTCGATACGTGCACGTACCGTGCCCGCATACGCCGCGGGGAACGGAGGACGGTACGAACCCGTGACCACCGGCACGTAGAGCGACGAGGAGGGGGGCGCCGGAAAGACGTATCCCCCGGCCGTCACGTAGGAGTTCATGCCGTCGGTCAGCAGGCGCAGCAGCGGCCGCCGCTGGCTGATGTCGATGTGCAGCCGGCCGTCGTAGGCCACGTAGGCGTTCACCTCGTCCACGAAGCCGTTGCGCGCCACCAGGGCCTCGATGCCTGCCAGATCGACCCCGCACGCCGACTCGCCCACCGTGCGGATGCCGCCCCGCCGCAGCCACTCGCGCACGCGGGCCGACGAGACCAGGTGTCCGTGCGCCGAGCTGTCCACGACGTCGATCCTCAGTCCGCTGATCTTCAGGCCCCTGCGATAGGCGCGCGCCGACGAGGCCGCCCCAGCGATGTAGGCGGCCACGGCGATCCACAGCACGATCGCGAGCGCGTATTTAAGCACTCGTTCCAGCTTTCTCCTTCAGTTTTTCGGCGATCGCCGCGCAGCAGGCGTCGATGTTGCCCGCACCGAAGCTGATCACCACGTCCGTATTCATCGCCGCCACGGTCTCGGCCAGCGCCTCGCGCTCCACGATGCGCCAGGGCACCGTGAGGCGGCGGGCGATCATCTGCGAGTCCACGCCCGGAATCGGCTCCTCGCGGGCCGGGTAGATCGGGAGCAGCACCGCCTCGTCGGCCAGCGACAGCGCCTCGGCGAAGCCGTCGCACAGATCGCGCGTCCGCGTGTAGAGGTGGGGCTGGAAGAGCGCCGTGATGCGGCGGCCGGGGAACATCTCCCGCACGGAAGCGAGCGTGGCCGCCAGCTCGCGCGGATGATGGGCGTAGTCGTCCATGTAGACCTGGCGCGGCGTGTTGATGTAGCATTCGAAACGGCGCTTCACCCCCTCGAACGAGGCCAGCGCGGCGCGCAGCCGCTCCCCGTCGGGCCGTTCGCCCCGTGCGCGGGCCGCGCACCACAGCGCGGCCACGGCCGCCACCGAGTTCTCGACATTGACCCATCCGGGCACGCCGAGCGTACAGTCGCGGTACACGCCGTCGGGCACCACGATGTCGTAGCGGTAACGGCCGCCGTCGAGCAGGCGCACGTTCGCGGCGTGGAAATCGGCCGGGGCGTCGCACGCGTAGCCGTAGACCGTGATCGCGGGGTTATCGACCCGGAGGTCGGTGCCCCGCTTGAGCACGAGGTACCCGCCCGGCCGGATCTGGCGGATGAACTGCGCGAAAGCCTCCTTCATCGCCTCGTGCGTGCCGTAGATGTCGAGGTGGTCCGGATCGGCCGAGGTGATGACCGCCGTGTCGGGATCGAGGCGCAGGAACGAGCGGTCGAACTCGTCGGCCTCGACCGTCAGCCGGTCGCCGGAGCCCAGCACCAGGTTGCTGCCGAAGTTCTTCGACAGGCCGCCCAGGAAGGCGCTGCCGCCGCCCGTCGTTCCGCGGTCGAGCCACGCCAGCAGCGTGGAGGTCGTGGTCTTGCCGTGCGTGCCGGCCACCGCCTGCACGTATTTGCCCGCCGAGAGCAGGCCCAGCATCTGCGAACGCTTCACCACCTCGAACCCCTCGCGACGAAACCACGCCAGCCCGGCGTGGTCGTCGGGCACGGCGGGCGTGTAGACCACGACCGTGGTCCGCCGGTCGCGGAACGGCGCGGGGATGCACTCCGCAGCCTCGTCGTAACAAACCGCGGCCCCTTCGGCCGCCAACGCATCGGTCAGCGCGGTGCGCGTGCGGTCGTAGCCCGCCACGCGCTTGCCCTCGTGGAGGAAATAGCGCGCCAGGGCGCTCATGCCGATGCCCCCGATACCCAGAAAATATACGTTTTCGAACTCCATATTTCCAATTTCTATCCGATCAGTCCGATGATTTCATCCGCTATGGCATCCGCCGCCGCAGGCTGCGCCAGCCGCGCGATCGCCTCGCCCAGCGCCCCGAGCGCCGCGGGGTCGGAGAGCGCCTCCACGGCCCGGTCCATGCAGCGGCCCACGGCTTCGGCGTCGCGCACCATGAGGGCCGCACCCTTATCGACGAGGGCCATGGCGTTGTGCGTCTGGTGGTCTTCGGCCACATTGGGCGACGGCACGAAGATCACCGGCCGCCCCACCAGACAGAGCTCCGACACGGTGCAGGCGCCGCTGCGCGAAATCACGATGTCGGCCGCGGCATAGGCGTAGTCCATGCGGTCGATGAAAGCCCCCTGCCATATGTTGCGCGTGGGGTGCGCCTCCAGGAAGCCGCGCATCTCGCGCTCGTAGTAGCGCCCCGTCTGCCAGATCACCTGCACGGGCGCCTCGCCCCCCTGGCGCACGATCCACTCCTTCATCATCTCGTTGAGCGTGCGCGTGCCGAGCGAGCCGCCCACCACGAGCACCACGGGCAGACGGTCCGTGAATCCGTAGTAGCTCAGCGCCTCGGCGCGGGCGGTGCCGCCCGTCGAGAAGCTCCCGCGCAGCGGGTTGCCCGTGCGCACGATCTTCGCGGCCGGGAAGAAGCGCTCCATGCCGTCGTAGGCCACGCAGATGCGGCGCGCACCCCGTGCCAGCAGCTTGTTCGTGAGGCCCGCATAGGAGTTCTGCTCCTGGATGAGCGTCGGCACGCCCATGCGCTGCGCGGCCCACAGCACCGGGGCGCTCGCATAGCCTCCGAAGCCCGCGACCGCATCGGCCCCGAAGTCACGGATCGCACGCCGCGCACGGCGGATGCTGCGCCACGCCTTGAAGGGCACGGCCAGGTTCTTCGGGTCGAGCCGCCGCTGCAAGCCCGCGATCGGCAGCCCCACGATCCGGTAGCCCAGCGCCGGAATCTTCTCCATCTCCATGCGGCCCTCGGCCCCCACGAAGAGGATCTCCACGCCGTCGCCCAGCTTGCGCACGAGCGCTTCGGCCACGGCCACGGCCGGGTAGATGTGTCCGCCCGTGCCGCCGCCCGAAAGTATGATTCTCTTTTTCTCCATTATCTCGTTTTCCGTAAATTATGAATCGCTTCCGCAAGCCCGTCCGCCGGACCGCGGAAAAGTGCGGTGCCGGCCGCCGCGACCGGCGGACAGCCGCGCCGCGCATCGTTCCTCCGCACCCCGGCGGCAAGGACGGCCCCGCTACGTGCCCCAGCTCTCGCGGTCGAGCGAGCGGTAGTTGATCGCCTCGGCCACATGCGCCGCCGCGATGCGCTCGGCGCCCGCCAGGTCGGCGATCGTGCGCGCCACCTTCACGATGCGGTCGTAGGCCCGGGCCGAAAGCCCGAGGCGCTCCATCGCCCGTTCGAGCAGCGTCGCGGCCTCGGCATCGAGCGGGCAGTGGGTGCGCAGCATCCGGGCGTTCATCATGGCGTTGGTGTGCACCCCCTCCGCATCGCGGAAGCGGGCCGCCTGCACCGCACGCGCACGCACCACCCGCTCGCGGATCGCCGCACTCGGCTCGCCGGCCGGCGCCGCCTTCAGCTCGGCCGGCGACACGGGCGTAACCTCTATCTGGAGGTCGATGCGGTCGAGCAGCGGGCCCGAAATGCGGCCCATGTAGCGGTACACCGCACTCCGCGAGCAGGTGCACTCCCGGGTCGGGTGGTTGTAGTAGCCGCACGGACAGGGATTCATGGCCGCCACGAGGGTGAAGTTGGCCGGATACTCCACGCTGTACCGTGCGCGCGAGACCACGATCTTCTTCTCTTCGAGCGGCTGGCGCAGCACCTCCAGCACGCTGCGCCCGAATTCGGGCAGCTCGTCGAGAAAGAGGATGCCGTTGTGGGCCAGCGACACCTCGCCCGGCTGGGGCGTCTGTCCGCCGCCGATGAGCGCCACCTGCGACGCCAGGTGGTGCGGCGCCCGGAACGGACGCTCGGCGATCAGGCCGCACTGCGCCCCGAGCTTTCCCGCCACGGAGTGTATCTTGGTCGTTTCGAGCGCCTCGTCCGGCGCGAGCGGCGGCAGGATCGTCGGCAGCCGCCGCGCGAGCATCGTCTTGCCCGAGCCGGGAGCGCCGATCATCAGCACGTTGTGTCCGCCCGCGGCGGCGATTTCGAGCGCCCGCTTCACGTGGGCCTGGCCCTTCACGTCGGCGAAATCCTCGGCATAGCGCCCGCGGGGCGACGCCTCGCGGGGCTCCGGCGCTGCCGCCGGGGCGAGCACCCGCTCGCCGTTGAGGTGCTCCATCACTTCGCGCAGCGTCCGCACGCCGATCACCTCCACGCCGCCGACCACCGCCGCTTCGGGCGCATTGTCGGCCGGCACCAGCACGCGGCGCATGCCCTCGCGCCGTGCGCAGACCGCCAGGGGCAGCACGCCGCGCACGGAGCGCACCGTGCCGTCGAGCGACAGCTCGCCCGCCAGCATCGTACCCTCCAGCGCCCCGGCCGCGATGCGCTCTTGCGCCGCGAGGATCCCCACGGCGATCGGCAGATCGAACGCCGCGCCCTCCTTGCGCAGCCCCGCGGGAGCCAGATTGACCACGATCTTGCGGCCCGACATCCGCTCGCCCGTATTCTCGAACGCCGAGCGGATGCGCTGCTCGCTCTCCTTCACGGCGCTGTCGGGCAGCCCCACGAGGTAGAGGCCCAGCCCCCCGCCCGTGATATTGACCTCGACGGCCACGGGCACGGCGTCGATTCCCACGAGGGCTCCCGTATATGCTTTGACGAACATCGGCCCAGCGCTTTAGAATGGCGCCTCGTCGCCGAGCGAGGGAGGCGTAAGATCGAATTCCGCACCGCCCGCCGCAGCCCCCAGCGCGCCGCCGAGACCGGCGTTCGACTCGCTGGCGAAATCCTCGTACTGCTGCTGCCCGGGGGCTCCCGAAGCCGGCGGCAGCAGCGTGTCGTCCATGTCGGCGAAGCGGGCCTGGTCCTTCAGGAAGCGCAGGTTCACGTCGCACACGGCGCCGTTGCGGTGCTTGGCGATGATGATTTCGGCCATGCCCGCCGTGGGCATGCCGTTCTCGTCCTGGTTGATGCCGTAATACTCGGGGCGGTGGATGAAAGCCACGATGTCGGCATCCTGCTCGATGGCGCCCGACTCGCGGAGGTCCGAGAGCTGGGGGCGCTTCGAGCCGCCGCGCATCTCCGTGGCGCGGCTGAGCTGCGACAGCGCGATCACCGGCACGTTCAGCTCCTTGGCGATGGCCTTGAGCGTACGCGAAATGAAAGCCACCTCCTGCTCGCGGTTGCCCTTCGAATCCTGGTTGCCGGTCATGAGCTGGAGGTAGTCGATGATGATGATCTTGATGTCGTTGTGTATCTTCAGCCGGCGCGCCTTCGAGCGGAACTCGAAGACCGAGAGCGCCGGCGTGTCGTCGATGAACAGGGGTGCGGAGCCCAGCGGCTTGGTGGCCGACTCAAGGTGGCGCCACTGCTCGGGCGTGAGGCGTCCGCTCTTCACGTCGTTGCCGTTGAGGCCCGTTTCGGCCACGATCAGACGCATCATGAGCTGCACCGAGGACATTTCGAGCGAGAAGAACGCCACGCCCGCCTCGTGGTCCACGGCCATGTTGCGGGCCATGGTGAGCACGAAGGCCGTCTTGCCCATCGACGGACGCGCCGCCACGATGATGAGGTCCGAGAGCTGCCAGCCCAGCGTCACACGGTCGATGGCCGTGAAGCCCGACGGCACGCCGTTGAAGGCGCTCGTATTCTTCGAGGCCTCCTCGATCTGGGCCAGGGCGCGGGCCAGGATGTCCTTCGACGACTGCACCGAGCGCTTCACGTGGCCCTCGGCCACCTTGAAGATCTCGCCCTCGGCATAGCCGATCAGAGCCGTCACGTCGGTCGATTCGTCGTAGGAGCGGCGCTGGATCTCGGTGGCCGAGCGGATGAGCTCGCGCTGCACGTACTTCTGGGCGATGATCTTGGCGTGAAACTCCACATTCGCGGCCGAGCCCACCTTCTGCGTAAGTTGGGCCAGGTAGGCGGCGCCGCCCACCTTCTTCAGCTCCTTCTTCACCTTGAGGCGCTCGGTCACGGTGAACAGATCGACCGGCTTGAGCTCGGTCGAGAGCTCCTCGATGGCCTTGTATATCAGCCGGTGCTCCTCGGTGTAGAACGCATCGGGCGTCACGAACTCCTGCACCGCGATGATGCTGTCCTTTTCGAGCATCAGGGCGCCCAGCACCGCCTCCTCCAGCTCGACGGCCTGGGGAGGCACATTGACCGGAGCGTCGGTGAGCGCCGCGAATGCCTCGCGGTTGCGTGCGGAGGGAGTGAAATCTTTAGCCATCGTCAGGATATTTTCAGCCTTCAAAAGTAGCAATTCGCACCGAGAATTCAAAACGCCGCGCCGAAGTTTCGCGCCCCGCATACCGCCGCCCCCTGCGCCACAGGCTGCGACGCCTCTCAAGCCGCGGTCCGCACCCGGCCGTCGCGCCGCCCCGTTTCCCGCACCGCACGGCGTCTACCGGTCGATCCCGAGACCGCGGTGCGAAGCGGCCAGCACGGCGATGCTGATGCGGCAGTCGGGCACTGCGCGCAGGATGGCCTCGGCGCACGAGACGATCGTGGCGCCCGTGGTGAACACGTCGTCCACGAGCAGTATGTGGCGGCCCGCGAGGCGCTCGGGACGGCGCACGCCGAACAGGCCGCGCACGTTCTCCCAGCGCGCGTCGCTCCGTGTGCGGGCCTGCGAGGGGTTGTTGCGCAGGCGCACGACGCTGCGGCGGTCCACGTCGATGCCCAGCTCGGCGGCGATGCCTTCGGCGAGGTACTCCGACTGGTTGTATCCGCGCACGAGGCGTTTGCGCCAGTGCAGCGGCACGGGCACCACCACCTCCGCATCGGCGTAGAGTCCGCCGTCGGCCAGGCAGCCTCCGTACCAGCGGCCCATGTCGCGTGCGAGGCGCCACACCCCGCGGTATTTGAAGCGGTGGATCAGGTCGCGCCAGCCGCTGCCCTCCATGAACCAGAAGAATGCCGAGGCGTGCACCACCGGCACGAGGCCCCAGAGGCGGCGCGTCATCGGGTTGTCGAACTCCTCCCAGAAGCGTGTGAGGGGGATCTCGCCGCGGCAGCGCGTGCACACCGCAACGGCGCCTTCGCCCATCGTCCGACGACAGACGGGGCACACGGGCGGAAAGAGCAGCGCCCCGAACCCGGAGAAAAGCCTACTGAGGATCGACATTGACGACGACGACGACCGATTTGTACTCCGGAATCTCCCGGAACCGCTCCAGCTCCCCGCCGAGCAGCTCCCGGGCCCGGGCGAACGACTTCCCGCTCTCGATCTTGAGCAGCAGGCCCGCGAGCCACTCGCCGCGCACGCGATCGACAGGCGGAGCCATGGGGCCCAGCACCCTCCGGCCGAAGCGCTCGCGCAGCCGTGCGGCCAACTCCTGCGCGGCTGCGCGCACCCGTTGCGGGTCGCGGTGGCGCAGCGTGAGGGCCACGAGCCGCGCATAGGGAGGGTAGAAGAACGACTCGCGGTCGGCGAGCTGCTGGCGGGCCATCGAGGCATAGTCGCCCGCAGCGACCTGCCGGAGCACGGGATGCTCCGGGTCGGAGGTCTGGATCACCACCTCGCCGGGCACCGCCCGTCGCCCCGCGCGCCCCGCGACCTGCGTCATGAGCTGAAAGGCCCGTTCGGCAGCGCGGAAATCGGGGTTGTTGAGCAGGTTGTCGGCATTGAGGATGCCGACCAGCTCCACGCCGCCGAAGTCGAATCCCTTGGTAATCATCTGCGTGCCCACCATGATGTCGTACTCGCGGCGTGCGAAGTCCGACACCACGGCATCCAGCGCCCGCTCCGAGGTCAGCGCATCGCGGTCGAGGCGCACCACGCGCGCCGCGGGAAAGAGCCGCGCGATCTCCTCCTCGACCTTCTCCGTGCCGAAGCCCATCGGCTCGGGCGCCGCGGCGTCGCACGCCGGGCAGCGGGGCGGCACGGGCTCCGTGTGGCCGCAGTAGTGGCACACGAGGCGCCCGCCCTGCTTGTGAAGCGTGAGGGTCACGTTGCAGTCGGGGCAGCGGGCCGTCCAGCCGCAGGAGCGGCATTCGACATAGGGCGCGAAGCCGCGGCGGTTCTGGAAGAGCATCGCCTGGCCGCCCCGTTCGAGCACGCCGCCCAGGGCGTCGAGGAGCTGCTTGTTGAAGTGCGCGCGCCGCTCGCCCCGCTTCACGGCGCGCAGCGTGTCGGAGATCGCCACGTGCGGAGGCCGGGCGTCGCCGTAGCGCTCGTCGAGCACCGCACGTCCGTACTTGCCCCGCACGGCGTTGAGCCACGTTTCGAGCGAGGGGGTGGCGCTGCCGAGCACCGCCCGAGCGCCGCAGATGCGGGCCAGCACCACGGCGCAGTCGCGGGCGTGGTAGCGGGGCGCGGGGTCGGACTGTTTGTACCCTGCATCGTGCTCCTCATCGACCACGATGAGCCCCAGGTTTCCGAGCGGCAGGAAGAGCGCCGAACGGGCGCCGATGACCAGCTCGCCGCCCGCCGCGCCGCTCAGACGCAGCGCGGCCTCGGTGCGGCGGCGGGCCGTGAGTTTCGAGTGGTAGGCCGTGACGCGGCTGCCGAAGATGCGCTCCATGCGCTCCACGAGCTGCGACGTGAGCGCGATTTCGGGCACGAGCATCAGCACGTCGCGACCGGCGGCCAGCGTCTCGGCGATCAGGTGGATGTAGATTTCGGTCTTGCCCGAACCGGTGACGCCGTGCAGGAGCACCGTGCCGCAGCCCGCGGCGAACTGCGCACGCATCGACTCCAGGGCCTGCCGCTGGTGCGGCGAGGGCTCGGGCAGCAGGAAACGTGCATCGTCCGGACGCCCGGACGCCCGCGGCCGCTCCGCAAGCACGATGCACCCCTTCGATTCGAGGCTCCGCAGCACCGGACGCGGCGCTTCGAGCAGCCGCGTCGGCACTTCGCCGCAGAGCGAATCGCCGGCCGCATCGGCGATCGCGAGCAGCGCCGCATACTGCTTCGGCGCACGGCGTGCGAGCCGCTCGAAGAGTTCGTGCAGACGCGAAGCGTCGCGAAGCCCGGGTGCAAGCGCCGCGAAGCACTCGGTGCGCGGCCGGAAGGCCTCGCGCGCGAACTCCTCCTCCGAGCGGCCGCTCGGCTTGAGCAGCGGGGGCAGCGCCATGCGCATCACCTCGCCCAGGGTGCACATATAATAATCGGCGATCCACTCCCACAGCGCACGTCTGTGCGCATCGACGAGCGGAGCGCCGTAAAGGCTTCCGGCCACGGTCTTCACCGTGCGGGCCTCGGGCCGGCGATCGTGGATGCGCCAGACGATTCCCGTGTATATCCTGCCCTTGCCGAAAGGCACCGCCACCGCTTCGCCCTCGGTCAGCACCGTATCCTCCGCCACCGCGAAGGTGTAGGGAGGCTGGGCCAGCGGAAGTACGATGTCGGCATAGCGCATGGGCGTAGAAAAAACGCGGGGAACCCGCCTGCCGCAAGCTCCCCGCCGGTCGAAATTATTTCTTGTCCTGTTTCTGCATTCCGTTGAGCATGCCGCCGTCGATCATTCCGAAGCCCTGACCGTAAACCCCCGTGGCGGAGGTCACCGACACGAACGCCCCCGGATCGACGTTCTTCACGATCTTCAGCACGTCCTGCGTTTCGCGTTTGCGGCAGATGACCATCACCACCTGCGACGGCTCCTTGGTATACCAGCCCATGCCGTTGAGCAGCGTCACGCCGCGGTGCGCCTGCTGGGTGATCTCCTCGGCGATGCGCTCGTGGAAACGGGGGCTGATGATGAGCAGCTGGTTCGACTGCTGGTTGCCCGAGAGCAGCGCATCGGTGGTCACGCTGAAGACGATCGTGAGCAGGAAACCGTAGATTACCGTCTCGGGGCCGTTGCCCACGAGCAGCGACGCGAGGATGACCGTGGCGTCGTGCACGATCACCACGCGGCCGTAGTTGATCGGATGGTATTTGTTGATGATCAGTGCCAGGATATCCACACCGCCCGTCGAGCCGCCCTGCATGAAGCAGATGTAGATGCCGACGCCCGAGAGCAGACCGCCCATGATGACCAGCAGGATGGGCTCCAGGTTGCCGAAGATGCTGATGGCGTCGGGCGCGATCAGACCGCGCACGGTGAGCCACTCCTTGATCGCGGGCAGCTCCGCCTGGAAGAAGTTCAGCGAGATGGAGAGCATCACCACGCAGAAGATGGTCTTCAGACCGAACTTCCAGCCGATGACGAATCCGGCGGCGAGCAGCAGGATGCCGTTCACGGCGAACGCCATCGTACCCACCGGAATATCGAAGCCCGTGAGGTTGCGGATCAGCGCGCAGAGCACCAGCGAGAGACCCGTGGCGCCGCCGCCCGTGCCGTTCGCCGGAATGACGCAGGCGATCCATGCGAACGTGTAAAAAAGAATACCGATCGTCATCAACGAATACTCCTTGATGGCGGAAAATACACTCTTCATATTGCAAGTTTGGTTTTAACGCGGCAAAGGTATGAAAAAAGAATATATCCGCACAACCGGAACGTCTTTTTTCTTCGGACCCGGCTCCGTGCGGCCGCACCTACTCCCGGGCGCGGGAGTCGATCCAGATCGTCACCGGACCGTCGTTCACGAGCGACACCTGCATGTCGGCTCCGAAGCACCCCGTGGCGACCGGGCGGCCGAGCGCCGCGGCGAGTGCCGCGACGAAGCGTTCGTAGAGCGGACGCGACACCGGCTCGGGCGCCGCCCGCACGTAGGAGGGGCGATTGCCCTTGCGCGTCGAAGCCTGGAGCGTGAACTGGCTCACCACCAGCGCCTCGCCTCCGACCTGCACGAGATCGCGGTTCATGACGCCCTCGTCGTCGTCGAAGATCCGCAGCCGCGCGATCTTCGATGCGAGCCACGCGATGTCCTCCTCGCCGTCCTCCGTGCCGACGCCCACGAACACGAGCATGCCGGCACCGATCGCGGCGCGCTCGCGTCCTGCGACCTCCACCGCGGCGCGGCACACGCGCTGGACGAGCACCCTCATCGCACCGGCTCCCCGGCGGGAGCATGCTGCTCGAACCAGGCCCACAGACGGTCGTCCTGCGGCACGGGAGCCGTGACCTCCACCGGCTCGCGGCGCACGGGGTGCTCGAAAGCCACGCTGCGCGAATGGAGTGAAATGCCGCCGCCGGGATTCGACCGCCGGGCACCGTATTTCAGGTCGCCGCGGATCGGACATCCGATCTGCGACAGCTGGGCCCGGATCTGGTGGTGGCGGCCCGTGAGCAGCTCGACGCCCACGAGCGTATAGCGGTCGGCGGCGGCCAGCGTCTGGTAGCGCAAGCGCGCTTCGCGGGCCTCGCCGCGCGGCGCATCGAGGGCTTTCGAGCGGTTGGTTTTGGCGTCGCGCAGGATGTAGTGGCGCAGCTCGCCCGATGCGGGATCGGGCGTCTGTTCGGTCACGGCCCAGTAGATCTTGCGGATGCGTCCCTCGCGGATCATCTCGTTCAGGCGGGCCAGGGCCTTGGAGGTCTTGGCGAAGATCACCGCACCGCTCACGGGGCGGTCGATGCGGTGCACGACGCCGAGAAACACCGCGCCGGGCTTGGCGTCGCGCCGGCGGATGAACTCCTTGATCTGGTCCTCCAGCGCCGAGGCGCCCGAGGGATCGGGCTGCACCAGGTCGCCGCAATGCTTATTGACCACAAGCAGGTGGTTGTCTTCGTAGAGAATGTCGTCGGGTGTGAACATGGATCAGAGTTTGAAGGTGAAAGGCAGCAGCATCTCCGCCGAAGCCACGACCGAAGCCGTGCCGCCGCCGCTCATGACCACACGCAGGGGCGACCCCTGGCGCCGCTCGACATCGACCAGCACCTGACGGCACTGCCCGCACGGGTAGCACTCGCGCTCCGAGGGGTCGGAAGCGATGGCCAGCGCCTCGATCGGGTCGTCGGCATGGTTGGCTTCGAGGTAAAAGAGCAGCGAACGCTCGGCACAGAGCCCCGCAGGGTAAACCTCGCTCTCGAAGTTGGCGGCACGGAGGATGCGCCCGCTGCGCAGACGCGCGGCGGCACCCACGCGGAATCGCGAGTAGGGCGCATGGGCGCCGGCCGTGGCGGCCTCGGCCTCGGCGACGAGCCGGCGGTCGGCCTCGGGCAGTGCGGCCCGACTCTCGTAGTGTTCGTAGTCGAAAACGAAACGTTTGTCCATAAGCGAAAGATTTTAGTGAATTTCACCGGATCGAATAGCAAAGATAGTGAAAATCCCGCAAACGGACGCCGCTTTTCGCGCATTCCGCACCCGCAGCACCGCAGGAGAACGAACCGCAGCACCGCAAGGGAACGAGCCGCAGCACCGTAGGGGAACAACCGCGCAACGCAGAGGAACGAGCCGCACACCGCAGGGGAACAACCGCGCAACGAAGGCAAACAACCGCGCAACCACACAACAACACCACTCAGACCGCCAAAAGAAAGAACTCCA